>JAYTTC010000086.1:0-2643 GCA_043745255.1 Verrucomicrobiales bacterium | reverse complement strand
CCACTTGGTTGGTAGTGGGGGTCCACATCATCAATCCGCTGGCAGGATCAAATGCCATGCCATCAGGTCCGTTGACCAGCGATAAAACCGGCCGGGGTGACCCGCTTGCGATGACTTTGTAGCTGAAAGTGATCTCGGCTTGGAGGCTTGAGGTGAAGAACGCAGGAGTTGAGACAATCCGCGGGGCGGAGGGGGTTCCGGTATCGAATTTCTCGGTTGTGGCCAGCCCGTTGTTTCCGCTCGCGGCGTTGTCGCCGCCCATCACGTAAACAAAACCATCATTCCCCAGTGCGACCGCCGGAGCACTGCGCAGGATGAGCAGGGTAGGTCCGTTGAACCATGAGTCGGAGAGGGAATCGAACACAAAAATCTGCGTGCTGCTCGCGCTTCCGATGAGGTAGATCAGTCGGTCTGCACCCAAGACTGCCACCCGACCTGCCTGCGCTCCAATCGGGGCGTCCGAAAGGCGCGACCAGCTATTGGCGGCGATATCGTAGGAAAAGACTGTGAGTCGTTCTAATCCGATGGTTGGCTCAATTCCGCCGAAGACCATGATGTGACCCTGCCCGTCATAACATGCGGTGGCTCCGACACGAGCCTCCGGCAGCGGGGCAAGAACGGTCCAAGCGTTGGCTGCGGCATCGTAGCGTTCCACGGTGTCAGTCCCCGGCGATCCACCGGCACCGGTGACACCGCCGATGGAGTAGAGTCGATGCAGATCATCGGAAGCGAAGGCGAAATCGTGAACGGCAACCGTTTTGATTCAACCCTATCGCAAGCTGGCGTGATCCCGTCAGCGTCGGTCCAGCGGTGACGATTTGTGAGGAGTTGGGATTGTTGACACTCGTTTGCAAGACCACGTCGCCGCTCGCTACCCCATGAACGTCGGTGGCGGTCAATTTGATGGCAAGGGGTCCAATGGCCGTGAACGTGTGTAGGATTTGCATACCGTTAGTGCCGCTCAGGGTCTCCACTTCAGTCCCGTCGTTCTTCCAATCGATGGTGAAGTTGAACACATCCCCACGGGAGTATGGGAAGGAGCTTAAGCCGGTTAGCGTGAAGAGGGCGGGGGTCGCCATGGTAATCCCACCGGAAGGCTGGATGATGCTCACGAGGGGCTCGGTTTCGGTGGCCACGGTGAAGGTCCCGATCACTCCAGCGGGCATTATGTTGCTCAGCGTGTCACTAATGGTGTTGGGTTCGATCGCGACCGTGTAGAGGCCGTTGTTGGTGCCGTTCCAGATGCCGTTGGTTTGCGTCACAAAGAACGTCGCCTGGAGCTTTACGGCGTTTGTGTTTGGCGACGGCGGATAGAGGGTCGCGAGTTGCTCGAATCCGTTCGGTCCTTTCACTCGCACCGCGTTGGTCTGGATGCTTGAGCCGAGCACGCTGGTGTCATCGGAGAAAACAATCTGAAAGAGCTGAGCGTGGTATTGGATGTTCGTGATGTTGTTCGCGATGACGTGAGCGACGGGCGGCCTGGTATCGGGTCCAGAGTTCGGAGTGAGCAGGAACGCGCTTGGTTTTCCGTTGAGTAAGCCGCTGCCGACAATCTGTCCGGAATCGTTGACGCCTCGGGCTTCGCTAAGAATCCACCCAGCGTTGACTGGGATGGATTCGTTCAGATCGCGCATTCCTCCCGATGAGGACCAGACGAACGCTCGTGATTCTCGGCTCGTCAACTCGGCGGTGCCCACAACCAGGCCTTTGCTATTGAGGGCGAAGGCGGCTGAGGTGTAACCACCCAGAGTTCCGAGGTCTGACATGCCTGTGGTTTCATCGAAGAGGAACGCGTGGGTATCGGTGCTGATAAAGGAGGCCGATCCCACGACTTGGCCCGCATTGTTGATTGCATAGGCCCAGCTCTCGTCACCTCCCAGCGTCCCAAGTTCCTCAAGCTTTCCACTCTTGGTGGATCGGAAGGCTCGGTTGAGTCCGTTGGAGCCGGTTCCAATCCCCACGACCTGTCCAAGGTCATTTACTCCGTAGGCTGCGGCCGTTGCTGGAATCGTCTCGGTCGCCAGGGTCCCGAGATTTAGAGAGAGGTTGGGTGGAGTGAAAAGGAAAGGACGATCGTCGGTTCCTACGAACGAGAATCCGGCAATCTGTCCGGCGTTGTTGATATGCTGAGGAAAGACATCCGCATTCCCCCCGAATCCTCCAATATTGGTTAAGCCTCCCCCGTTCGAAACGAAACCCTGCGCTTCGCCTTTATCGGTTGTTGAGTATCCCGTGACGAGACCTGCGTTGTTAATACCATAGGCCCGGGTCTCGATGCCGCCGAACGACCCGAGATCCGTCAGGCCTCCGGAGGAGGTATATCGCCAGCCATGTGCTGCATTGGTTCCGATCAGGGAGTAGCCGGAGACTTGCCCGTTGGCGTTGATGCCGGTGGCCACGCTCCCTTGGGTTCCGAGGGTGCCGAGGTCAACGATCGAGTAGGTCTCGCTGCGGGCATTTTGGGTGAGTCCAGAAGCCAGAATGGCAGCAAGAGCGAAGGGTAAAACGAAAGTGTTCATAGGGCGGAGACTTAGGTCGAAGGTCGCTTATTCCAATGCGCTTTCAAGATGAGACTAATTGTGATACACGTCCGGCATGGCAAGACCACGTCAGATCGATCCACTCGCCGTAAAGCGAGCACAG
>JAYTTC010000085.1:0-9776 GCA_043745255.1 Verrucomicrobiales bacterium | reverse complement strand
TGATCGAAGCGTCCTGGTGACACGTAAGGTCAGCTAGAGCGCGGCAGCATCGCCGACGGATTAACAGAACCTCATTCGCCTCCGGGCCGTTGCAGCTCCAGGTTGTGGGTAGGCAAGAATTACCACCCATTAGTTGTGGGGTTGTGAATAACTTTCCACCACATCTTGTGGATTTCCCCTTTACTCCCCAAGGGGGGCTCCGCTTTACTTTCCCCTGCCATGTATCTGAAAAACCTCACGGTTTTGGGCTTCAAGTCATTTGCGGACAAGACGTCTCTGAACTTCCAGCCTGGGGTTTCAGCGATCGTCGGACCGAATGGCTGCGGGAAGTCTAATGTTTCGGACGCGATTCGTTGGGTGCTAGGCGAGCAATCGGCCAAGGCGCTCCGCGGTGGTGAGATGGCAGATGTTATTTTCAATGGGACGGACAGTAGAAAACCGCTGGCGATGGCTGAGGTTTCGCTGACCATCGGAGGGGTGGCAGCGGATCAGTTGACAGCGGCTGGGGTGGATCTCAGCTATGATGAAATCACTCTCACGCGACGCGTTTTTCGGGATGGGGGCAGTGAGTACTTTCTCAACAAAGCTCCGTGTCGGTTGAAAGACATCCAACAACTCTTCATGGGCACGGGGGTTGGTCGCAGCAGCTACAGCATTATGGCTCAGGGGAACATCACTCAGATTCTCTCCAGCAGGCCTGAGGATCGTCGACTCATTTTCGAAGAAGCGGCAGGGATCACCAAGTTCAAGGTTCAGAAAAAGGAAGCTCTGCGCAAGCTGGAGCATACGGATCAGAATTTGTTACGGATCGAGGACTTGATCCGAGAGGTGAAGCGGCAGATCGGTTCTCTCCAACGCCAGGCTGGCAAGGCTCGTCGCTACAAGCAGCTGCTTCAGGAACTCCAGCACCTCGATACCCAGCTGGCGAGGCACCAGTTCGATATTCTTCAAGGGGAAATCCAAGATCGAACGACCCGCACGGAATCCCTGCGTTGCGAGATCGAGACCACCTCCGAGGATGTCCTCCGATGCGAGGATGAGATCCTCCAATTGCGTGCCCGGCTCTCGGAGCTGGAGCAGGAGATCAATCGGACACAGCAGCGTGGCATTGAGCTCAAGGGGCAGATCGAGCGCAACGAAAGCCGGATTCACTTCAACGAGCAGCGCCTGCTCGAGCTTCAGGAGCAGCATGGCAAGGCGCTCAGTGAAATCGCCCAGGCGGAAGAGCGCGTGCACCTCTCGCGTGCCGAGTTTGAAATGGTCGACGATCGTCTGTCGGAGTCCTCCACCAAACTTGAGACCCATCGGGTGGTGATGATCCAACGTCGCGAGAAGGTCCAGGCGATTGAAGCTGACTTGATGGCCAAGCAGGAAGCGCTGCGACAAGCCCAATCCAAAGCCTTCGCGGCTGCACAAACCCTGGCTCGAGTACGGAACGAGATCAACTCCCTCGATCTTTTGAAGCAGGGGAATGTGGTGAGGCTCGAAAAGCTTTCCTCTGAAAAGGTTCAGCTGGAGGAAGAGCGCCTCCGCCTCGAGAGTCGGCTTCACGAGTTCAACGTGAACGTAGAGAGCTGTCGAGTCAGCGTTCAGAACAGCCGTGGCACGGTGGAAGAGCGCCAGCAGCGACTGCGGGAGATTCAGCAGGAGATCAACGCAGTGTCGCATGACCTTGATTCGAGCCTTCGTCAGCAGGCCGAGACGCGATCGAAACTAAACTTACTCGAACAGCTCGCGGCAGACCACGAGGGGTTCAGTGGCGGGAGCCTGGCGGCGCTAAAGCAAACGCATCTGGTGATCGGCTCGCTTGCGGATCGAATACGCGTTCCCAGCGACCTCATCGCGGCGGTGGAGGCGGCCCTTGGACACCATCTGCAATTGGTCCTCACCGAGAAGCCCGAGGCCGCTCAGCAGATTCTTTCAGATCTTGCGACCCACAAGCAAGGGCGCGCCAGCATCGCGGCCATGGAGTTGGGCACTGCGGGAGTGTTGGAGAGGTCGGGTGTCGAGGCTCCTGCGGACGGTTCGTGGGGGCGGCTGGCTTCGGAGGTGGTGGAATCGGAGGACACCGTTCGTCCGCTGCTGAACCGTTTGCTCGGTGGGACCCGAGTGGTAGCCGATCTCGCCGATGCGACTCAGGCTTGGCAGGCGTGTCGAGGGTGCTTTCATTTTGTCACGCTCGGCGGGCAGATTCTGAGTCGACATGGAGTGTACACCGGCGGTTCGGCCAACGGCTCAGGCAAGGCGCCTGCCTCGATTCTAGGTCGGAAGAACCAGATCGCGGAGTTGCAAGTTTCGATGACCCAGTTCGTCGAGCAATCGAACGATCTCAGTCGCCAGAAAGGTGCGCTGGTCAGCGAGCAGACCGCTATTCAAGCGTCTTTGCAAGAGGCGCAGACCACGCTTCGGGAGCAGGAAGTGGCCATTGCCACGCACCAAGGGGAGTTGAACGCGCTGCAGAACTCGCTTCGGACACTGCATCAGAAGATCGATACCGTGGTGTATGAGGTGCAGTCGCTCTCCGCTCATGATCAGGAAGGCTCCGAGAAACGCTCAGCGCTTGCCGCCAGGGCAGGGGAGTTTGAGATTCAGGAAACCACGACTCAGGAGGAGATCGTCACCCTCACTCAAACCGTCGAGCAATTGCGCGAGGAGCGCGAACACGCCAATATCTCGCTCACAGAAACCAAGGTGGAGCTGGCTTCCGATGAGCAGCTCTGCAATTCCTTGCGACAGCAGAAACAGCCGCTCGAGCAGCGGATCCGCGAACTGGAGCAGCTGATCACCGTGCGGAACGAGGAGATCGGTGGCTTTGGAAATCGCAAAGGGCAGTATGAGACGGAGATCGAGGAGTGTCGGCGCGCGAGCATCACGCTGCACCAGGAGCGGGAAACGGTGAACGTGCAGGCCGCTGAACTGCTCGGCGAGAAGCAATCTCAGTCGACCGTGGTCTCTGCTAACGAGGAGGACCTCCGCGATCGCCGTCGTCACCTGACCGACATTCAGCAGCGACGGAGTACGCTCGAAGTCGAGTTAGCGCAGAAAGCCATGGCCGTGCAGAATCTGCGCGAACGCGTTCAGCAAAAATATCAGCTGAATCTTGACGAAATCCGCAGCGAATGCATCCGGATCACTATCGCCGACGAAGGCCCTGCCCGGGTCGAAACGCTGAGTCCAGAGGAGATGAGCCAAGCGGGTGTTGGCACGGACTGGTCGGTGGTTGGTGAACAGGTGAATAGCTTGCAGAAACGTCTCGATGAGCTGGGTCCGGTGAATCTGGTGGCTATCGAAGAGTACGAAGAGACTGAGCAGCGCTTCCAGTTCCTGACCACGCAATACGACGATCTGGTGAAGGCCAAGGAGCAACTAATGGAAGTGCTCCTGCGAATCAATACCCAGACTCGCGAAATGTTTGTCACCACCTTCAATCAGATTCGTGAGAACTTCCGATCGATGTTCGTGGAAATCTTTGGCGGCGGGAAAGCGGATCTGATCCTGGTGGATGAAAATGATGTTCTGGAGAGTGGCATCGATATCGTGGCTCGTCCTCCGGGAAAGCAGCTGCAGAGCATTTCGCTACTTTCAGGAGGTGAGCAGACCATGACTGCCGTCGCGCTTCTCTTCTCCATCTATCAGGTGAAGCCCAGCCCGTTCTGCGTTCTCGACGAGCTTGACGCACCTCTCGACGAGTCCAACATCAATCGATTTATTCGCGTGCTGCAACGGTTTGTCGATCATTCCCAGTTCATCATCATCACCCATAATAAACGCACTATCGCCATGGCCGATGTGCTTTACGGAGTCACCATGCAGGAGCAGGGGGTGAGTCGCATCGTGAGTGTCAAACTCGCAAGAAGCGAGGAGGAGGGGGACGGTAAGGCACTGGTGCCTCCTGATGCAGGGTCCAAAGAACCGAAGAAGGACGACGAGGTCGAGGTCGCGATGGCGAAGTGATCCCGCGAGATCAAGCGTAGGTGTCCAACAGCTTGCCGCACCCGGTCGGACAGGATGTCGCGGAAGATTCAATTCCCTGAATCAAGGCCTGGACCTCTTGCTTCTGCTGATCCTGGGCCTTCTTGAGCAGAGCCACTCCCACCTCATTCCCCGCGCTGTTGGAGCGGTCGAGAGTGCTGAGTGCGGCGGCAGTGTAAGACCCGTTGATGGTCATGGTTGATCCATCGGATGATTCCTCCGTTTCCTGAAGCCGCCCTCCGTTCGAGCGCGCTAAGAAATGGGTGACTTTCGAAGTTTCTGGAGAAGGCTGTAACAAGTTCTTCCAGCTTGCGGCTGGGCCTGTTCACTACTAGGCTCAGCTCAGTGCGACCGAGAGCCAGAGCCAAACTGATCAAGCCCCCCAATGACTTGGCCACGCGTATTTTCAGGAAGCTCAAAGGCGCGCGCGGCGTGAATCTGGACGAGCTCTGGCAGCACGCACTCTTTTTCGCCCTGTCCCCTCAAGAACGATGCCACGCCAGCCTAAAAGCAGCTCGCTCCGCCCTTTCCTTAAGGCACTCCACGCTGAAGGGATAGACTTCATCCTGATCGGTGCAATGGCAGCCATCGTGCAAGGGGCTCCATTGATGACGATCGACTATGATTTCTGGGTCGATCTGCCCGAACGCCACTACGTTCGTCTGCTCAGGATCGTTGAACGGCTCCATGGGACCGTCAGGGCACAGACTGTATACGAGCTCAAGGATGGCACTCAAGTTAACGCGGTGTTCAGCCCCAACGGGCTGAGATCTTTCAGCACCGAGCGGAAACACTGCAGGATTGGGCGACTCGAAGGGGTGGAGATCCGTATCCTCCCCCTACGAAGAGTGATTGCCAGCAAACAGGCAGCGAACCGGGAAAAGGATATTGCGGTCCTTCCGATCCTTCGCCGCACTCTGAGATTGGTGGCGCGGTTGAAGCCCTAACTAATCGACGCGGTACGCGATCCACTCGTAGACCTTCTCTTCCTTTCCTTGAATCACCGTCTCTCGCCCCCGAATGACATCGCCGATCAGCTTACCCCTAAACTTGGAGACGAATTTTTCACCTTCGCGTTCCCGTTCAACTTCAAACGAGACCTCCTCGTTCTTGAAATGCCCGTGCCGCATTTCGACACCCTGTCCTTTCCGGGCGGTTAGCTTTCCGGAGATCTTGTCTCCCTCTTGCTTGAGCTTGAGACTGTATTCCAGTTTGTGTTCCCGGACCTGGGTCAGCCATTGCCAGTTCCCTTCCGGGGAGTCCGGAAGGCGTTTCGCGTCCCAGTCATACACCTGCTTCTGACCGGTCCAGTTGGATTCCATGTGACCTTGGATGCGGTCGCCGCTGAAGGTGCCCGAGTACCGCGTCACGACACGCTGGTCCTTGAGATTTCTTATCACCTCAAACTGCACCTGATCGTTCATCATACGCCCGTCACTGATCGCAGTCTCGCTGGCGTGGCGAAATTTCGAAGTGCCGGAGAGGATTTGGCCTTCGAGTTTTAATCGAGCCACGGGACTCACCACCGAGCCATCGGGCATGGTGAGTGTCCACTTCCACCGGCCGTTGATCCTGGATTCTTCTGGCTCCGCCCCCAGAAGCGTGCAGCGGCAGAGCGCGGTGCACAGCAGCATCCAGGCGGCGAGGGGTCGCAACTTTCGGGAGAACGGTGTGGTGTGATTCAAGCGCATAGCCCAGGGGTCATCGAGGTGGATTGGATTCCGGTAGCGCAGGGACGGTGAATTTGAGGGCGATCTTCTCTTTGTTCTCGTTGTTCCGTCCGCTGAACGCAACGTCCAGCGCGTCTCCGCGGTCGGTGATATCCAGGAGCCCGAAACATCCTTCGTCCTTTTTCACTCGATAGACGCCCTGACTATAAGGCCCCCCCTTGATGGAAGACGTTTGATCCAGGGGCGCGGCGCACATCACGGGCAGCGGGGCGCCTCCACCGGTGGCGTAGTCGCTGTGACTCCCGTCATCGGCCGCTAACATGTGGGAGTCTCCGTGAAGGATGCACACGCCTCGAATGTGGTTTGACTTGATGAAGTCCGCAATCTCGCGGCGCTCCGTGCTAAACACGCACCAATGATCCTCCTCCCCCGGAGGTTTATACTTGTTGGTTCGGCTGGCGGCGTCGAGATAGTTGGTATGGTGGATGAAGCCGTAGTAATCGGGCTTGAAGTAGGGGTAGTAGTTGGTGCCGGCGGTGCCGATCCACGGGACGGAGCTGACCCAGCAGATGAGGGGAAACTTTCCATTGGCCTCGATCAACTGCTTCTTGAACCATTCCTTCTGCCGAGCGCCCATCATCGATTTGTTATCGTCATCGAGCTTCTTGATATCGTCTCGCTCGGACCGAAGGTCGGTAAGAATAAATTTTACCCTTCCCACGGAAAATGTCTGATAGATCGGCTGGTCGCCTCCTCCTGCCGCGAGCGGATAATGTGGCACATACTCTTCGTAGGTCTTTCGCGCCGCCTCATGGGACGATGATTTTCGATTGCTGTTGTTTCCGCCGTAATCGTGATCATCCCACATGTAGATGAACGGAACATTCCGGTAGAGATCCGATTGCTCAGGGGAGGAGAGGACAAGATCATACCCTTCCCTGAAGTAATCCATGCTGTTGCTGTTGATGTTTAAGTAGTGAAAGTCACCGGTGTTCATGAAGAAGAGCGGGCGGCTCTCGCGGATGCGATCAAACACGTCGTTGACGGAGGCAGTTTTGGCGCAGGACGCAAACGCGACACGAAAGGAAGCGCGAGCTTGGGGAAATGTCTGAAACTCCCCACGACTCGGCCAATCGAGTCGACCATCCACCTCCACGGCGTAGTAATACTGGGTCGCGGGTTCGAGGCCGCTCACCGCAAAAGGCACTAACTCATGATGTGCAGCTTCTGCCCGAGCTGGGCCCAGAAACAGCGATTCCTTGAAGGTGGGACTCTTGCTCACAAGCAGACGCGCGACCATTCCTTCGCGAGCCAGTCGTACCTTCACGGTGGCGGAAGTGGGTGTCACCGCACCCGACCATGGCCCACGTTCCACAAGCGAATATCCCGCGTGGAGGTGCTCGAACAAAAATGAGTAACGGTCCGCCAATTCTTCCACTCGCTGCTCGAATCGGGCGGTAACGGACTTCGCAAGAGGGGACCGCTGCTGGAAGAGCAGGGGCTTCGCACTCGAGGTGCTTGCCTGGAGTCGCGCTGCGAATTTGCGCGAATGAGCCTCCGAGACGGGGCTCTCTCCCTCTCTCGAAAGGATCAGTGCGGCTGGATACGCCTTCTGCTGTTGAATCCGATGGTAAGGGGAGAGCGCGAGGAGAGATTGGAATTGGCTCCGAATCGTCACGGAACCTAGCTCGGAAATTTGTCGAGGTCCCCCCGGGAGGATCTCCGCGCGAAGCAGGTCGTAAGGCCCTCCCTCCATCACAGCGGCCTGTAGCAAGTCTGGGTTCTCGACCAGAAAAGAGGCCACGTTGAGAGCGCCAGCACCGGCACCCGTGAGAGCCAGGCGAGACTGTCGGGTGTAGTTGGATTGGACTAGGTATCTGGCGCAGGCTGCGAGGTCTTCAAACGCCCGCGACCGATCTCCCCGCAGCCCATCCTCGCGCCATTGCGGTCCAAGTTCTCCGCCACCGCGAACCTGGGCAAAGGCGAAAATTCCTCCCTGGCTCAGCCATATTTTTCGACTCAACTCAAAGTCGGGAAGCTCCAATCGACCGAAACCGCCGGACACCGACAAGAGGGCGGGATTCTCACCGTCTCGTCGAGTGCCTCTACGCTGAACGATATACAGCGGGATTCGGGTTCCATCGCGAGATTTCACTCCGACGCGATCCACTTCGACATCCGAAAAATCTACCGGAATCGAATCAAATAGGGGCGTGAGATGAGAATGCTCGGGATCGTGATTCGTGTCGTAACGCAGCCATTCCCGACTGTCCGTGTAAGTTTCGCGGCAGTAGAGAATCTCATCACCGCGGGTCACGCTCGCTCCCAGCACGCGCGAGGGGGAAGGGGAGGAGAGGATCACTGCGGTCTTGAGCGGCTCCTTCTCCATCAGATCATAAAACCGAAACTCCACCACTCCGCCCTTGAGATACAGTGCGTAGATTCCGCTAGCGGAGGGACGAAAGTCTTGCAGCGCTTCTTTGATCTCGGGGATGACGACTGTCGCCCGAGCGAGCACGGGGTCGGAGAGAGGCAGGCGCAGGACTCGCCCCTGGGGTGCCGAGCTGCGCGATAGACAATACAGTGCGTCATCACGCGGGGCCTCAAGATAGAGCGGATCTCGACCAAATTCGATGGTATCAATGCCATCGTTCGCCAGAGCAACGTGACGCCAGGAACCATTGCGCTGCCGGAGCCAGTGAGAGTGGCTCTGCAGGCTGTCGAGATGTGCGGTAGCCAGGAACTGCCTCTGGTCCTGACTGGACTTGAGTTCGACCCGCGCGTCAGCGGGGAAGTCGTCCGCAATTTCCACGAGGTCATCGCTGGCGGCGGATCCCAAACGATGCTGGTAAACGGACGCACGAGCGACGGTATTGGAACCGGACGGCTGGACGTAGCGCGTGAAAAGAATGCTCAGACTGTCGAAGGTCCAGACTGCGCTTCCCCTCAGATCTGGCAGCTCAACCATGGGAAGTTCGTCGGGAAGTTTGCGACCCGTCTCGGTCTCCCAGAACTGTAGGCTCCTAGGACGATTACCCTCCTGACTTAGCAGCACCGCCACGGTTTTCCCATCGGGTGAGGGGACATACCACTCGATTTGCAAGGTGTTGGTTGGCGCCAACAGACCCGGATCGAGGACGGTGCGGAACTGGCTGATTCGATTACTGCGAATCTGCGATTCGGGGAAGGCGATGAGTCGGAAGGGCTCGCGGAGTGAATCAGCAGTCAGCGTGAAGGCGGTGGTGGGAGTCCACTTCAATTCGCGGCAACGAAACACCGGTCGATCGAGCCATTGCTCCAGTCGCGCGCGGATCAGAGGTCGAGTGGATGAGGAATCCAACTGGGTGCGGGATCGGCCGTTCTGTTGCTGAACCCAGTCCTGAACCTCCGAATCTGAGTCCGGCTCCAACCACTGGAAGCCGTCGACGACCTGGATCCCGTGGTACGCATGAGTTACCGATCTTGCATCCAGCGTTGCGGCGTGGGTAAGGGTTGACAGGAGGGTCAACCCGATTGCGAAACAAACGAGCCAGCGAGTGGGGCGGCTTGGAGCGAAATTCACGTCAATGTGATGCAGCATCTCAGGGGCTCCCGGCCGCGAGGCCCTGGGGACGACATGCCCGGATCGCCGTACGCCTGGACCATGCAGAGGAAGTTGTCGCGTACGCAAGCCAACACTGGCCTAACGGCCGACGAGAGTGCGAGAGCGTGGGGCAATTCGGTGGCCTCATACACGGACTAGGACGTGGAAGGGGGCTCGGGAGTTTCATCGAATTCTCCCACCGAACTTCCAATTTGCTTCCGTGCCTCATTTCTGCCATAGATCAACTTCGTCGGAAGGATTCCTATGAATTCTCAAACGCCCACCGATGTTGCATCGGCCTTCTCCGAGGCTCGGCGCACGGCTCTCATCAGCCTCCTCGCCGACGAGGACCCTCAGATCTACCACACCGTCCGCCACAAGCTCATCAGCTTTGGCATCCCGGTTCTCTCGTGGCTCCAGCCCTATCTCCTGCACAGCGATCCGGTGCTTCGGCGGCGCGCGCGCGAGGTCGTTCAGCATTTCCATCGCGGCCAGAGCGACGAACGGTTCCTGGCCTTCTGTTTGAACCAGGGAGAGGACCTCGATCTTGA
>JAYTTC010000084.1:0-2647 GCA_043745255.1 Verrucomicrobiales bacterium | reverse complement strand
AGCAGCCTGTCGCGACGATTCCTAAGGGATAGCTCACCACAAACGAACTCCTCAGCCGGACTCACGTCCGGTGGGGACAAGTCCGACAGGCTGCTAGGATCCCCATCTCACCCGCTTCGAATCGCACCCGAAAAACCAAACAACCAAACTCTGGTCTTGAAGACGCCTCCGTTTACCGCATAAATTTCCTGAACATCGCCAAACTGGCATTCGTCTGGCTACCCGTGATGAGTATGCGCATGCACCTACAAACCAAGTCCTGGCAATTGCCTCGGAGAACCTTCTTGAAAGGGCTTGGCACTGCGCTGGCACTCCCCGTCCTGGAGTCGATGATACCTGCCGCCTCAAGCGCGAGCGGTCCCGCAGCCTCAGGGGACCTGCCCCGCCGAATGGCATTCGTGTATGTTCCCAACGGTGCCAACATGCCGGATTGGACCCCTGCCAAGACAGGCAAAGATTTCGACCTGCCGCGGATTCTTGAACCGTTGAAAGAGCATCGCGAGGATTTGATGGTTTTGAGCGGGCTGATGCAGGACAAGGGACGGCCCAACGGAGACGGAGCGGGGGACCACGCGCGAGCGTCGGCTTCCTACCTCACTGCAGCCCAACCTCGGAAGACTCAAGGCGCGGACATCAAGGTGGGGGTCTCCATCGACCAGTTTACCGCCCAGAAACTGAAGAACGACACCCGCTTTCCCTCCTTGGAGATCGGCTGCGACCGGGGACAGAACTCGGGCAACTGTGACTCGGGATACAGCTGCGCCTACTCGTTCAACATCTCCTGGAAAACAGAGTCCACTCCTCTCCCCCCCGAGACCAATCCTCGACAAGTATTCAGTCGTTTATTCGGAAACGGACTTGGCGGAGAAGTGGAGGAGAGAAGCGCCAAACAAAGCCTCTATCACAAGAGCCTCCTGGATTTCGTGATGGACGATGCGCGAAGACTGCAGGCGCGTCTGGGCACCACTGACCGACGGAAACTCGATGAATATCTGACCGCTGTTCGTGAACTTGAGCAGCGAATGGATCGCTCCGAGCGTTTTGCAGCCGCAATGCCCGGGCAGCAGATTCCGCGCGGCATTCCCACGGACAACGAGGAGCATATTCGGATGATGTATGATTTGATGGCCCTCGCCTTTCAAACCGACAGCACCCGTGTCTCGAGCTTCGTGGTCGCTCACGACGGCAGCAATCGGCCCTATCCCAATATCGGCGTGTCCGAAGGACACCACGACCTATCCCACCACGGTGGCGACACGGAAAAGCGAGAAAAGCTCGCGAAAATTAATCGTTTCCATGCCACGCTCTTCGCTGGGTTTCTGGCCAAGCTGAAGTCCATCCGGGAAGGATCTGGAAACCTGCTCGACCAATGCATGATCGTCTACGGCAGCGGCCTGGCGGATCCCAATGCTCACGCCCATGATGACTTGCCTATCTTGCTGGCAGGTCGCGGCGGTGGCGCTCTCAATCCCGGCCGTCACGTGCGCTACACGGCAACCCCGATGGCGAATCTGTTTCTGAGCCTCGCCGACTCCATGGGGGTGAGCGCAGAGCGATTTGGCGATAGCACGGGCAAACTGAAGCATCTCAGCTAAAGTTTTCGCTTTCGAATTCCGATTTCAGGAGGATTACCCATATGGGAAATCCTCCTCCATTACCCGTCAACTCAGGTGCCTCCTCGAACTCGGGCAGATTTCGTCACTGGCTTTGTTCGAGGATATACAAAAGTCCAACCCTCAGCTCGGGCCCTCAGCGAAGTGCAGCAGATCCTTAAAACAGCGCAAGCGAAGCAGGCGCGGAATGTGGAAAAAGGAGATGTTGCAGTCATGGCCAAGCTGGGAAATGACGCGCTGGATCAAGTGAAGGGGAAAATCGATATCGCGGCTCGGGAAGTTCCCAGCAGCTCCAAAACCACACTCGAAGCTGCCAGCGCGTATCTGGAAAAATTGCAGACGCTGACCCAGGATTACGAGAGTCGACTCGCCGCATTGCAGAAAATCGACGCGGTCAATCCAGCCAATCTCCTCGACCGATCCGAACTCGCACCCCGCCGACTCACTATCCGCGCCTTCCTCGATTCCAACGAGCGACTCAAGAAATTCATGGAGCACGCTGAGGAACAGATGATAGCCCAGATGACGGCCCGGAAAATTCCCGATCGACAACAGAACGCCTTTTTGGATTCGTTCCGAAAAGGAAAGGAACGACATCAGACCGTCGTGAAGATTCGAGCGACCGATGAGCGAATCGGCGAAGGAATGCTCGCCATCCTTCTTCTCTACGAGCAGGAGTGGGGCGAGTGGAACTACGAACGGAGTTCTCGTCGAGTTCTCTTTCAGGATGAAAAAGCGCTCAAGCGTTTTGATACTCTCAACCAGGGACTCTCGGAGGCGGCAGAGGAACAGAGAAATCTTCAACGACGTCTTACCCAGATGCCGGCGATCTAGTAGGACGCCGCGCTCGGCCACTGCGCGGCTTGTCTTCACCCCCCCGCCCCGATCGTTCGATACGAACGACGCTACAGAAGCCGGACCGCAGTTCTGTAGCGTGGGCCGTATCGGCCCATCCCCCGTCCGGATCGTCCGATACGGACGACACTACAGAAGCCGGACCGCAGTTCTGTAGCGTGGGCCGTATCGGCCCATCC
>JAYTTC010000083.1:0-2648 GCA_043745255.1 Verrucomicrobiales bacterium | reverse complement strand
GAGCTTCTGGCCTGCAGGGTTGTCCTCCACCAGTAGGATTCTTGCTGCGGATTGCGTCTTCAGTGAACGATCCGTCCCCTGGGCAACAGGCGACGGATCGGGTGAGGGCAGGCCGAAACTGGAGCGTGGCTTCTGGGGTAGGTTCGGGAGCCCGCCCGGACTTGAAAGGGTGGGCGGGTCGGCCTGGAGTTTCCTGCGCTGTTCCCGACCCTTGCGGAGCACCTCCAGAAGCGCACTCTGTCGAACCAGAGGCTTTACGAGTGTGGCGGCGAAGCCCCGTGAAAGGAAAATGCTCGTCTCAGTCCGTTGCGAGGCTGAGGCCAGGAAGACCAATCCGGTCGTGTGCAGGGCAGCGTCCTTTCGGATCTCTTGCGCCAGAGTCATGGTGTCGCGGTCCGGCAGGCTCGAATCGAGTAGGGCAATGTCGAAGGGCTCGCCAAAGGCCGCCGAGGTCCTGAGCTTCGCGAGGGCTTCCGATCCAGATGTTGCGCATTCGTGATGCAAGCCCCATTCAGCGAG
The DNA here is from genome assembly GCA_043745255.1 of Verrucomicrobiales bacterium. Lineage (GTDB taxonomy): Bacteria > Verrucomicrobiota > Verrucomicrobiia > Limisphaerales > UBA11320 > UBA11320. The sequence continues at coordinate 2,129 of JAYTTC010000083.1, read as the reverse complement.
CTGACGTCGGAGCACGGTGCGGTTGATCTCCCGGTCGTCGACCACCAAGATGCGGGCTCGTTGAAGCTCGATGCTTGGGCCAGGAGGGGGCGGAGGGGGAGTCAGTCCACAGACCGTGATCGGTAGGGTAAACCAGAAAGTGGTTCCGCGACCCAACTCGCTTTCGACCCCGATCGTTCCTCCCATCAAATCGGTGAGCAGACGAGAGATCGCGAGACCCAGGCCTGTGCCCCCGAATCGACGAGTGGTCGAGGAGTCCATCTGCTGGAATTTTTGAAACAGCAGGTGCTGTTTATCCGCTGCGATCCCGATCCCGGTATCCTGCACCTTCAAGAGAGCGAGCTCTCCCGGAACCCCGCGGAAATCGTGCTCCAGCGTGACTTCGATGAACACATGCCCTTGATCGGTGAACTTGATCGCATTCCCAACCAAATTCAGGAGCACCTGACGCACCCGGATCGGATCCCCGAGCCAATGACGCGGCAAGCGCGGATCGCAGTGTGTCGCTAGCTCGATCTGACGATCCTCGGCCCTTGAGGATAGCAATGACGCGACCTCCTCGGTCAGTTGAGGGAGATCGAAGGGCACGTTCTCGAGCTCGAGATGTCCGGACTCGATGTTGGACAAATCGAGTACATCGTTCAGCAGAGCAAGGAGGCTTTCTCCTGAACCCTTGATGGTCTGAACGAAATCCAATTGCTCGGCGTCCAGAGGGGTTCCGACGAGAATGCTTGCGAAGCCCATGATCGCGTTCATCGGGGTTCGGATTTCGTGACTCATGGTCGCGAGAAATTCAGTTTTCGCTTGGTTCGCTGCCTCCGCATTCAAGCGAGCTTGCTGTGCGACCGTTTCCGCAGTTTTTCGCTCGACCACTTCCAGTTGTAGCTCACGCGTCCTCTCCTCCACTCGATGCTTGAGGCTGCTGAGAGCCTCGTGAAGCTTGACGATCTCCAGAGCAGTGAACGGTGAAGAACCTCGATCCTGTCCATCCGATCCCGATAGACGCAGATTCAGCGTCTTCATCGGCTGCAAGATGAACCGATCCAGAAGTGCCAGGATGACGAGCGACAGAATCAGCAGTGAGACGAAAACGAGGAGTCTCATGTTCCCAACATGGGAATGGATCGGCTTGAGCCGCTGGCTGATATCCCATTGCATCGTCATCGTGCCGGTCCGCTTCCCCTGATAGGTCAGATCTTTTGAAAAGGATCGAATTTCATCGGGTCCGTGCGCGCGACCCCATTCCACCAGCACTTCACCTTCGCTATCGGTGAGGGTGAGGAGGACGATGTCTCTGTCGTGAATCACCGTTCCCTGGACAATGTTCTTGAGAGCGGACCGATCGCGGGCGATGACCGTATCGATGGCGGCTCCGGACAAGGTGGAAAAGACGCGCTCAGTTTGTTGGATGAGGTCGTTTTCGAGGTAGCGCCTCTCAAAATGGCGAACCAGCTCGCCGGTCAGTACACTGACCAGACAGGTGGCGAGAGTGAGTGCTACGCCGAGCTGACGGCGAAGCGGCCAGTGTCGGATGGGTGTGCTTCCAATGGTTTCTTTTTCTCTTACCACGATTTCGTCTCCCCTGGATTGATGACGCAGCGTTGTATTGCCTGCCGCAACGTGTCCGCGCTCACCGGTTTTGTGACGTAGTCATCCATTCCCGCCTCCCTGCACCGGTCCCGATCTCCTTGAATGGCATTTGCCGTGAGCGCGATCACCGGAATGTGTGTCCCGGGTGCCCAGCCTGGCAGACCCTGTTCCATTTCCAGCCTGCGCAGCTCGGCCGTGGCCTCGAACCCGTCCATGTCCGGCATCTGGCAGTCCATCACAATGAAATCAAAATGCTCCGCCACCGCCCGCTCCAGGGCCAGTCGACCGTTGCTCTCGATCACGACCTGGAATCCCTGGTTTTCCAGAAGCCGTTCCGCAAGCTTCTGGTTCGCAGGATTGTCCTCGACCAGCAGCACTCGTAAGGGTGCCGCGCTTCCGGGCGGGAGGTTCGATGCTGAGGCGTTTTGGCTCTGCTGAGGCGTTTCTACGCGGCGCTTCGAAAGCCCCTCTTCCACCGCGAGTCCTTCGGCCGGAACGTCCGTCGTGAAAGGAGCCAGCTCTCGGCGTTGCTCCATTGC
>JAYTTC010000082.1:0-9816 GCA_043745255.1 Verrucomicrobiales bacterium | reverse complement strand
CTCATTCCCGGCCAAAGAGGGAGCGGCGGAATGCCTAGACGACCTTCAGCTTGCCACCGTATACCGCGTTTTTGCCAAGCTGCTGCTCAATGCGCAGGAGCTGGTTGTATTTCGCCACGCGATCCGTGCGACTGAGGGAACCGGTCTTGATTTGTCCGGCGTTGGTGGCGACAGCAATGTCCGCAATGGTCGCGTCCTCTGTTTCACCCGAGCGATGGCTAATCACCGCGGTGTAATTGTTCATCTGAGCCAGCTCGACGGCGTCCAATGTCTCGGTCAGCGAGCCTATTTGGTTCACTTTCACAAGAATCGAGTTTGCGGTCCCGGTCGAGATGCCCTTCTGCAGGAACTTCACATTGGTGACGAAGAGATCGTCGCCGACGAGCTGAACCTTGGAGCCGAGTTTATCGGTGAGCTTTTTCCAATTGGTCCAGTCGCCTTCGGCGCAGCCGTCTTCGATCGAGATGATCGGATACTTTGCGCAGAGCTCGACGTAGAAATTGACCAGCTCGTCGCCGGTGAGCTTTCGCCCGGAGCTCTTCTTAAATACGTAATTGCCGTTTCCGGTGTGGAACTCAGAACTCGCCACGTCTAGCGCAAGGAAAATTTCCTTGGCCGGCTTGTAACCCGCATCCTTGGTCGCCTGCAGGATGGCTTCGATGGCCGCCTCCGCGCTGTCGAGCTTCGGTGCGAAACCTCCTTCATCGCCGACCGCAGTGCTGAGCCCCTTTTTCTTTAACACTGCCTTGAGGGCGTGGAAGATTTCGGTGATCGCCTGCAGGCCTTCGCTGAAAGTGTCGAAGCCCACCGGCATGATCATGAACTCCTGGAAGTCAATGGGCGCATCGGAATGCGCCCCGCCGTTGATCACGTTCGCCATGGGGACGGGTAGCACCTTGGAGTTGGGCCCGCCGAGGTATTTATAGACCGGTAGACCGAGCAGGTTGGCACCGGCCTTGGCTGTGGCGAGAGAGACGGCGAGGATGGCATTGGCACCGAGCTTGGATTTGGTTTCAGTCCCATCGAGTTTCAGCATCGTGGCGTCGACAGAAAGCTGATCCAGAGCGTCCATTCCGGCGAGCTCGGGAAAGATCTTGTCGGTCACGTTCTTGACCGCCTTGGAAACGCCCTTGCCGAGAAAGCGTTTCTTGTCGCCGTCACGGAGCTCGATGGCTTCGTGTTCGCCGGTCGAGGCCCCGGAGGGAACGGCTGCTCGGCCGTGGGCCCCAGAGGCGAGAGTGACGTCTACCTCAACGGTCGGATTGCCCCGGGAGTCGAGGATCTCACGGGCTTGAATATCAACAATGCTGCTCATAGGTTTCAACAGTTCTTAATCAGTGATCAGGGTCGCGTTTTCGTACGGTAAAAAGAGGTCCAAATTAGGCGGTCTCCGCCGCCTCGGAGTCAAGCCTTCGTCGGGTTCAGATGAGAGGGGAGGGTGAGGGGCCTTCTTGAGGAGTCCCTAAGGGATCTTAGAAGACTTCCGCGCAGGTTCGGGGTCATCTGACGAGCCTGAACCCCAGAAAATCGGACTCACGATCGCGTTCATCGTTGTGACGTCGGACGGACTGGACAAAGTCCCGGTGGTCCACCCACCCGCCTCCTCGCGACATGCCTCGTGGTCCGATCAAGGGTCCGTGAGGATCAACCTGTGCCTCTGGATCATAGGGAGAGAAAATGATGTGATTTGTATAGGACACAGCGTCGTCGTACTTATGAAGATCCCAGCACCATTCCCTAACATTTCCTGCCATGTCAAAGAGGCCGAAATCGTTGGGAGCGTATGAGCCCACCGGCACCGTCTTTGTGTCGAATTGGAACTCATTGTTCAGCATGGAGGAGTCAGGCAGCGAGCTCCCCCAGGGGTACAGCGAGCCGCTCTGTCCGGCGACCGCTGCGTACTCCCATTCCGCCTCGGTGGGGAGCCGGTATCCAGAAGCGTCCCATTTCACAGCATTGTTAGATATCTCAATAACGCCGGAGCGAACGACGGTGGTGAAGGTGGAGTCGGTGTAGTAAACGGGCTCGAGGGATTCTCTCTCAGACCTGGCATTGGCCCATTTTAGCGCCTCGAACCAATTGATAAACACCACCGGGTGGTTGTCACCATAACTGCCAGGATGGAGACTTAAGTCGTAGGCTTGGTCCCCGCGATCAGGATTCATAGCCCACTCCTTGATCGCATTCCATTCGGCTCCCGTTACCTCGGACACGTCCATCTCGAAACCGCTTAGCGTCACCTGGTGGACCGGCCAAGCGATACCTTCATGACCCATCAAAAAGGTTCCACCGGGGATCTGCACCATCAGCTTGATCTGAGGCACGGGGACTTGCTTCCAGTTGCAGCGAAAAAAGACCGGACTCCGCTTCGGGTCTGGAAGCCTGATCTTCTTGCTTTCGGTAAGGATGAATGAGCCACCCATGAAAGGTTTCCAGACGTTCAAATCCTGGGAGATTTCCACGAGGAAGTGGGTGTTTGTAGGGCCCGACAACACCATTTCAACGAATGGAGGGGTGGCTGGGTTCAACGTTAGCTCGAACGAGCCAACCTCGCTCCCCCGACTGCTAAGACGGAACAAAACCGTAGAAACGAGCACGACGACTTTAACCAGCCGCGCGTGCAGGTTTTGTAACCCGCGGTTTCCCCCAAGTGACATAAGTAGTGAAGTAAGGTAGCCACAACTTTTCAAAATACAACCGCCAGGATAACCCGAAAAAGGACTTGGCCGTCTTCGGTTGGCGTCACACACTCTGCCGGAAGCGATCTCAACCTCTCACACACGAATCGATATGGGCCGCATTTACAATAACATCGTTGAAACTGTCGGACGCACCCCGCTGGTCCGTTTGAACCGAGTGACCGTGGGTCTGGAGGCCACCATTCTACTGAAGTGCGAATTCTTCAATCCTCTGGGCAGCGTGAAGGATCGTATCGGAATGGCGATGATCGAGGAGGCGGAACGGAAGGGGATACTCCATGCTGACACCGTCATCATCGAGCCGACCAGTGGTAACACTGGCATCGCGCTCGCATTTGTGGCCGCAGCTAAAGGATACCGACTGATTCTGACTATGCCTGAAACGATGTCCGTTGAGCGTCGCACGTTGCTGGCCATGCTCGGGGCCAAGTTGGTTCTCACCCCGGGCTCGGAAGGGATGAAGGGAGCGATCGCCCGCGCGGAACAACTCGCGAAAGAGACGCCCAACTCCTGGATTCCACAGCAGTTCGAGAACGAGGCCAATCCTGAGATTCATCGTCGCACCACGGCCCTTGAGATCTGGGACGACACCGAGGGAAAGGTGGACATCTTGATCGCCGCAGTTGGTACCGGTGGCACGCTCACCGGATGCTGCGAAGTTATCAAGGCACGTAAGCCGAGCTTCCAGGCAATAGCGGTTGAGCCGAAGGATTCACCGGTGATTTCCCAGACCCTCTCCGGACAACCGGTCAAGCCGGGGCCGCACAAGATTCAGGGGACGGGCGCTGGATTCGTGCCGAAAAATCTTCACCTGCGCGATGAGAAAGGAAATCCACAGATTTTGGAGTCCATTCTCGTGAGCAATGAGGATTCGTTCATCATGGCGCGCCGGTTGGCGAAGGAGGAAGGCATTCTCGCCGGTATTTCGACGGGGGCAAACGTCTGGGCTGCGATTCAAGTCGCGAAGCGCCCGGAGAACAAAGGCAAGATCATCGTGACCGTCGCTTGCTCCACCGGCGAGCGCTACCTCAGCACCGCACTGGCCGACGAAGCGCGGGCTCAACTCGGGGGTTAGCGGCGGGTGTGCTCGAGGCACACTGGGGGACGAGTCTCTCACACGAAGCAAGACTGCTTAGGAATCTCGGTCTTGGCTGCGGTGGAGAACTTCGCTTACATCACTTGCGTGATACCAGATACGCCAAGAGATCTGCGGCTTCTTGGACGGTGGAGTTTTGCAGGAGCCCCTCGGGCATGAGCGAGTAGGCCGATCGGCTCATCGATTTGATCTCGCTGGCCGCGAGTCGATGTTCCACTCCCATCGAGTCTCTGAGCACCACGAGGTCGGCGGTTTGCTCACGAAGATATCCACTCAAACTATCTCCTCCCTTCGTCTCCACGATCCACGCGGCGAACTGTGGCTCGATCTTTGCAGAGGGGTTGAGAATCTGCTGCAACAGTTCGATCACCGAGTATTTCGCTCCGATTCGGGTGAGCTCAGGGCCTAGATCGCGTCCCAGTCCCTCGATTTGATGGCAGGTATGGCATTGGAGTCCAGCCTCTGCGAAGAAGAGCCTTTTGCCCCGCATCCCATCCCCAGGCTGTGCCAAGATCCTGGCGATGTCGGGTGCGGGACCGACGGTTTCGCGTCGCGCGCTGGCGGGTAGAAAGGGCGTCAGCAGATCGCGCACCAGGGGTTGGCTGGTGTTAACGCCCACTCGAATGATTCGCTGACGAGCCTCAGAATCAACCCGCTTCCCTGCTAGGGCGATGCGCACGGCCAGGGCGCCCTGGGGTGTTTCCAGTAGCGGGAGCAGACGTCGATCAAGTTCCTCCGGGGAGGCAGGCTGGCCGAACAATGCGCGAGCTTCCTTGAGCAGAGCGGCGGGCTCCATTCGGTCTGCGGCTGCAGGAAGCGATTCGATCCAGCGCGACAACAAATCCAAGGCTGAGTCGTCTACCAGGGTCGTTCCGACATACGGCATATGCCCGCTGCCCGCCTTGGCGAAGCGGTACATCAGAACGGAACGGAGCGGATCTCCTGCAACGACCAACTTGGCATCTGCGATGCCGAGGCTTCCCTGAATCGGGGTGACACCGATGAGACGCATGTCTGCGGTTGGAATCTGGTGGTTAAACAAGACTCGCACGGAGCCTCCGGCTGCTTCGCGATGGCAATGGGCGCAATTGGCATGCAGATAAGCCCGCGATCGCGACTCCAGCGTTCGAGAGGGATCGGAAGGGTCCACCGCTGCGACATCCGGCTTCGGAGGTAGCTCCAGCAACCCGATGGCAAGCAGGCCTTCGAGCGAATGCTTGTCCGGTGACTCACTCGCGATCGGGACGGAGCGTTTTAACTGAACGGAATTAAAGCTCAGGCTGGATCCATTCCAAGGGTTGTGACAGCGCAGACACTCAGACCGACTGTGGTAACGCCAGCGCTGCGGTGGGGAGTTCGCTCTCTCAGGCTCTTCACTCGGTGGAAGGATTTCTTCGGAGCCTTCGGCCGATACGAGATCGGCGTCCGTTTGTTCCCGGTTCCAACGGTAAGTGTAAGCGTTCCAGGAATCACCATTGTAGTGAAGCACCTGAGTCTCCATGCGGCGGGTCGTTTGACGTCCTTCCTGGAGATACACGGTACGCGCGAAAACGGTTTCTGATGCCACCAAGTCGTGTGGCGCTAGCCAGAATTCTGATGGAAATCGAATCGGTTGCGCGCTGGGGATCGCGACCCATCGTCGCGCCTTGGCACCGTCGGTCCAGAGCGGAGCGTTCACCTCGAATTCAAAAACGCCGCGAGCAGGCGTCTCGTCGCCAAGCGAGGCGAAAAGACCTGTCTCACTGAGCCGTCTTGGAAAGGTCTCGGGTTGGTTGGCAGCCGGATTGTGCGCTAACCAGAACAAACCGCCGCTGGTGTAGTCGAGTAGGTAGAGCTCCCCGTCACGGGTCTCTCCGAAGCTAACGATCTTGAGCGGAGTGTCGGCGATCTCGCGATGGGAGATCAACACGCCGTGGGTCTCACGGAGCGCCCAGATTTTTCCTGTCTCCCAGTCGCCGTAAAGATAGTGGCCGCGATATTCCGGAAGACGTCCGCCTCGGTAGAATATTCCTGCGGTGATAGAAGCGGCCTCGTCGTGGCTCTGATCGACGATCGGCTTTTGTATCGCGGTGGGGCCGCGATGGCCATCGGGTTTGACGGGTTGGCGGCTTTCGATGATCGACCAACCACAGTTGATCCCCCCATGGTCGAGTCGAAAGATCATCTCCCACAACTCCCAACCCACGTCGCCGACCCAGAGGGTGGAGGTGCCGGGTTCAAAACTCATCTTCCAGGGATTCCGCAGTCCGTAGGCCCAAACTTCGCCTCGTGCTCCCAGGATCTTGAGAAAGGGATTGTCTGCTGGAATCCGATAGGCGAGCCCCGGTTCGGTGTGGTCGACATCGATGCGGAGAATCGAGGAGAGGAGATCGGAGATGTCCTGACCCGTGTTGAGTGGGTCCGGTGGGCTCGGGTTGGCCGAGTCGCCGGTGCTGATGTAGAGCATTCCGTCCGCTCCAAACTTGATGCACCCGCCATTGTGACCTCCCTCGGGCCAGGTGATCAGGATTTGCTCACTCTCAGCATCGAATCGAGCCGGGTCGGCGTCCGGCATTCGGAAACGCGACACTCGGCTCCCGTTCTTTGAATCTCCGGTGACGGTGTAGCAAACGAACGCGAATCGATTGGTCGCAAACCCCGGATGAAACACAAGCCCGTAGGCCGAGCCGAGATTGGGATGGATTTTACGCAGATCGGCGACCTGCTGCGGCCTTGAGTCCGCGTCCGAAAGGCTTAGTGAGCTGATTTTGCCCGCCAGCTCTACCACGAAGAGCTGGGACAGACTCGGGGTCGAGGCGAGATCCACCGGATCCTTGAAGGAAACTTTGGGCATCACGCGCTCGGCAATCACCGGGAGAGGGGGTTCGGGAGATCCATGGATTCGTGAAGCAGACCACAGAACCTTAGGCTCGGCCGCGGTTCCCGCGAGCGCGCCCAGCAGCAGAAGAAGCCAGGCGATGAGGTGCAGGCCGCTTGCAGTGGCGGGCGGGCCGGGAAAGGCTTTCACTTGTCAGTTCAGCTTGGGTGGAGACTATTGCGCGCCCGCTGGAACCTCCGCAGGCGCTTGATTCGCTATTTGGCATACTCGCTCGAGGATGACCTCGGCGATGCGAGCCTCGTTCCCGATACTCGCGGAATACCAAACCTTCTTACCGCGGCGCTCGGTGGGGTTCCTCCATGTTGGCTGGCCTGAGGCAAGACGGGCTCGCACCTCCGCTTCGGGTTCTCCCAGCATCATCGGAATGTCCTCATAGGAATGCAGGCCATCGCTAATGAAGAACGGCACGACGACCACGTTCCCAGTGGTTGCCAGCGTATAACACTCCTCGATCTTGGGGGGTTCCTCCATGAAAACGGGATGCACGTCCGCGTACTGGTTTCGCGCGCGGATCAGGTCCACCTGGCGTTCAATGGCTTTGCGGGAATTTTCGCTGTTCCCAGTCCCGTGCCCGGCGATAAAGAGCGAGCTGTCCGAAGTCTTCGGGGCAGACGGGAAAGGATGCTCTTCCACGACCTGCCGAGCCCGTGCCAGCAGCACCTCAGTCATGCTGTCGTGGGTGCCAATGGGCCCGCAGTAGTATAAAATCTGATCACCCCGGCGCTGAACACGAGCAAACTGGGTCTCTCCCTTCCTGCAAAAACCGAGCTCCCGAGGGATGACCTCCTCGGTGAAGTAGCCCTCGCTGATGAAGAGCGGGACGATGAACACCCGGGGCGCGAAGATCCCGCGCAACACGCCGGCCACTCCGGGCTCCAACTTCCAGAAACATTCCTGCACCTGGGCGAAGAGATTGCGCCGACGGAGTTCGTCGGCGTGTTGGAAAGTGGGGGCACTGGACTCGGCGTTCAGCGTGGAGCCATGTCCCACCAGCACCAGAGCGGCGTCGGAGAATGAGTTCATCACTTCAACCCGAGAGCAGATGTCAGGAATTGTCCCCATCGATGAGACGGCCGATCCCACCCAGCACGGAGCCTTCCTCCCGACCTCGTCCTCCAGCCCGGGGAGACGCTGCCAGGATTCGGTCAGCCATCCGGCTGAAGGGGAGCGATTGAAGCCAGATGCGGCCAGGCCCCCTCAAGGTGGCGAAGAACAGTCCTTCGCCACCAAAGAGGGCCGACTTTACTCCGCCGACAAATTCGATGCTGAAGTCGACCGTGGGCTGGAAGGCGACGACGCATCCCGTGTCGACACGAAGAATCTCTCCCGGCCCGAGAGTTCGCTCCGCAAGAGTGCCTCCCGCATGAACAAAGGTCCAACCGTCACCCTGCAGTTTTTGGAGGATGAATCCCTCGCCACCGAACAAGCCGGCACCCAGTCGTTTTTGGAACGCGATTCCAAGGCTCACCCCCTTGGCTGCGCAGAGGAATGCGTCTTTCTGCGCGTGCAACTCGCCGCCGATGTCGGAGAGACGAATCGGTAGAATCTTGCCGGGATGCGGAGCGGCAAAGGCCACTTTCTTTTTGCCGAAGCCCTGGTTGGAAAAGACGGTGGTGAAGAGTGATTCCCCTGTGACCAGTCGCTTCCCGGCGCTGAGCAGCGAGCCGAGGAAGCCGGTCGACTGGCTTGAGCCGTCACCGAAGATGGTCTGCATCGTGATGCCATCCTCCATGTACATCATGGCTCCGGCTTCGGCCACTGCCGCTTCCTGTGGATCGAGCTCGATCTCGACAAACTGCATGTCATCCCCGAAAATTTTATAGTCGATTTCGTGCATCGCATTCATAGGTTTTCCTTGGGAAACATGTCGCCAGTCCGCTCTTCCTGCAAGCCCCGGTGCTGGAAGTGGGGAATTACGATTTCTGGGGCTCTGGCTTACGTTGGAAGAGATCTCGAATCACTTCTTCGATGGGGACCTCCTCGATGTCGATATCCTTTACCGTCAGCTCCTCCAGCAAGCCCTTGCAGGCCGGTATCACTCGATCCCGCTTGACTCTCAGTTTGATGCTTCCATTTCCGCGCTCCACTAACTCGCCATGACGGGCCAGTTGTTCTGCCGCAACGGAGTCGCTCTCGAGACATTGGAGAGTGATCAGTTTGAAATCAGCAAACCGATCCACAATTTCTTCCAACTGTCCGTCAAAAAAGATCACCCCATGATCAATAACAATCACCCTTCTGCAAAGCTGCTGAATGTCCTCCATGTAGTGGCTGGTGAGGATGATGGTGGTCTTACGGGTTTGGTTGTGGTGACGGAGAAACTCGCGGACCGTTTTCTGCGAGACGACATCAAGTCCGATGGTGGGCTCATCGAGGAACAGCACCTTGGGCTGATGGAGCAGAGCGGCGATGAGCTCCATCTTCATCCGTTCGCCCAAGGAGAGCTCGCGGACCATCACGTCCAGCTTGTCCCGCACATCGAGGAGTGCGGTAAGCTCATCGAGGGTGCGCTTGAACTGGGGCTGTGGAATTCCGTAAATACGGGCGTTGAGGTCGAGGGATTCGCGGGCTGGAAGATCCCACCACAGCTGGTTTTTCTGACCGAGCAACAGCGCAAACTGGCGTCGATACCCGTCCGCCCGCTCCCAAGGTCGGTAGCCGAGCACGGAGGCATCGCCACCGCTCGGATGTAAGAGTCCCGCGAGCATCTTCAGAGTGGTGGTCTTGCCAGCGCCGTTGGGTCCGAGGAACCCCACCAGCTCACCTTCCTCGATCTGGAATTGGATCTCTTTGACGGCCGTGGTCTGCTCGTACACTCGATGGAAAAGACCTCTGACCGCACCCCCAAAGCCTGGTGGCTTTTTGTAGGTGCGGAACGTCTTGGTGAGCTTGTTGACCTGAATCACCGGCATGCCACACCCTCCCAAGGAATGAAGTTCGAGACAAGCGACTGGAAACTTGCTCGAGTTCGACGCAGGCGAGCCCCAGCGTTCGCGCGGGGGCTCGCCCAGTCACAAGACTCAGCTTGCCTCAGCACGAGTGGGCGCAGGCGACGCGGGAACAATTCCTCGCGATGATTTATGCGGGGAATGCTTCGTGTTGGACCGCATCAACTGGCTTTCGATGTAGCCCACTGCCTGACG
>JAYTTC010000081.1:0-9817 GCA_043745255.1 Verrucomicrobiales bacterium | reverse complement strand
TTCTGTCAGGTCATCGCGGCGGCTGAAGTTGGCGGCGCTCTCACGAGACGCCGCTACCCATTCAGACTTTCGCCAAGAATCCAGATCTCACCCACTTTGAATCACACCCGACTCGCCACTACAGCAGTCCGTCAGCTTGACAAATCGAGGCGGAGTGAAGAGCCTCGAGAATGGGCAATCCGAAGTAATGGATGTTCCAGTCGTTACCCCTATGCGAAGAAGAAGCATTCTCCTCCTCACGCTCGCAGGGTTTGTCTTCTCTGCCATTCGATCCGCCCTCGCAGCCCTTCCGATGGAAAGACTGCCGAATGTGACTTTGCAGTTCCCTTCGAAGCCCTCGTTCTCGGGCTATGGCCTCTCAAATGTTTTGGGGACCTTGAGATTCGAAAACCCCGTGGCGGTCGCCTCGCCGCCGGGGGAGACCAACCGCCTCTTCGTCGTCGAGCGCACAGGACGAATCATGGTCGTCACCAACCTCGCGACTCCAACCAAATCGGTATTCCTCGATGGCCGAGATCAGTTGTATTCGGGCAATGTTGAATCCGGTCTTCTCGGTCTGGCATTTCATCCGGGATACGCGACGAACGGATACTTCTACACCTATCGAACTCTCCTCCTTCCCACCTCTCCCAGCACCTCGGAATACCGCGACCACCTCGCACGATTTCAGGTGAGCCCGAGCAATCCGGATCTCGCGTCCGTTGATTCTGAGTTGCCATTGATCTCTCAGTACGACGACAGCAACGAACACAACGCTGGCGATCTGCAGTTCGGTCCGGACGGGTATCTCTACATTTCGCTGGGAGACACCGGTCCGGCCCTCGACTCTTCAAGCATCCAGTACGTGCTCGATGGGGATTTACGGGGCGGCATTCTCCGAATCGATGTCGATAAGCGACCGGAGAATCTAACTCCCAATGCTCATCCAGCCTCCACGCCTAACTACGCTATTCCTGCTGACAATCCCTTTGTGGGCATCACGAACTACAATGGTCGTGCGGTAGATCCTGGACACGTGCGAACCGAGTTTTTCGCAGTGGGTTTTCGAAATCCTTGGCGCATGTCCTTCGACGCCGCTACGGGTGAACTGTATTGCGGCGACGTGGGAAGTGAAGTCTCTGAAGAACTGGATCTGGTCGTAAAGGGCGGAAACTATGGCTGGCCTTTCTATGAAGGCCTCGCTCGCTCGACAGCTTTTCGTTCGGCACCTGCGGGATTGGAACCGTTGGCACCGGTGGCCGTGTATGGACGCGGGCGGGCAGACGAGCAAGGCTATGCGATCGTTGGAGGGGTTGTTTACCATGGACAACTCATCCCCAAGATTCAGAACACCTACATCTTTGGGGACAATGTGAGCGGTCACATCTGGGCCCTGCGCCGCAAGAGCGAGAGCCAAATCGCAGATTTGGAACGTCTCACTGGGGACGCGGGAGTTGCCGCGTTCGGCACCGACCCACGCGACGGCGAAATTCTGGTAGTGAACCATCAAACCGGAACCATCCAACGCCTCGTTTATGTCGCGCCTGAAGACGCCCCCTTCTTTCCTACCACACTGGCAGAGACCGGTGCGTTCACTGATCTGAGCGATCTGACTCCGAGCCCCGGCATCGAGAGTTATGAAATCAACGCACCATTCTGGTCCGATAATGCTGTTAAGACGAGATGGTTCAGCGTGCCCGACAGTTCTCTGAGGATTGATTTTCGCGAGCAGGAGAACTGGAACTTTCCTACGGGCACCGTCTGGGTAAAACACTTTGAGATGGAGATGACGAATGGAGTTCCAGAGTCGCGACGCAGACTGGAGACACGCTTCATCGTGAAGAATGACGACGGAGTTTACGGCGTCACCTATCGCTGGGACGAGTCCCAGACCAACGCAACGCTCGTTCGATCCGAAGGAATGACCGAATCCCTCGTCATCCAGGAGGAAGGTATGACCCGAATCCAAAATTGGCGCTATCCGAGCCGCTCGGAATGCCTTACCTGCCACACCGCGATCGGAGGCTACGCCCTCGGCTTCAACACTGCGCAGCTCAATCGGCTCCACGACTATCACGGCCAAACCGAAAATCAGATCAAAGTCCTGAGTGATGCGGGATACTTCAGCTCGACCGTGACCCAGCTAGAGTCACTCCGCGCCCTGGTTCATCCAACCAACTCCGTCGCTCCCGTCGCCATTCGCGCGCGCTCCTACCTGGCCGCCAATTGTGTGCAATGCCACCAACCGAAGAGTTCAGCAGTGCTCGATGCTGCCTGGGATGCTCGGATAACCACTCGTCTCGAAGACACGCGGCTCTTCGCCGGTAGGTATCTCGTTCCGCACGCGCCAGCTGATTCTCTTTTGCTCCAGCGAATTTCCACTCTGGATAGCATCATGCCGCCCGTTGGAACCTCGCTGCTCAACACCACAGGGATCGCTCTGATAACCGACTGGATCCAGTCGTTACCTCCCCTCCCCTGGCGATTCAACGATATTGGCAGCTCGGATCGTGAGGGCAGCTCAGAGGTTCATGAACAAACGACGCTTGTCTCGGGCTACGGCTCGGGATTCGAATCAAACGTCGACCAATTTCACTTCCTCTACCAAGAGATCACTGCCACGAACAGCCTGGCCATCACGGCTCGGCTCACCCGTCAAGATGGGCCGTATGACACAGCTAAAGCGGGCCTGATGCTCCGGCAGGACTTAGGTAACACCGCGTCCTATGCAGCCGTTCTTCAAACTCCCCAGGGAGGACTTGAGTTTCGACGCAGGACAACGTTGAACGCTTCTCCGACCACACTTGGCGCAGATCAATCCATCCCGTCGACCTGGCTCAAGCTGATCAAGGAAGACGATGCGATCAGCGGCTATTCCTCCCCAGATGGACAGGCCTGGACGTTGATCGGAGAAGGCCTCATTGACCTGGGAACAACGGCCATTCTCGGTCTGGTATCTGCCGCTGGAAATCCGTTCGCGCTGAACACGGCTTCGTTTGAGCGCACACGCCTCCTCTCGGTATATCTGGCGGCTCCCACGCCAGACTCCACGTATCAGTTGCCAGAGAATATCTCACTCCAGGTCCATATCAGCCTTGGAGTCGATGCCGTTCGTCGAGTCGTCTACCTCGACGGAACGAACCAAATCGGATCCTCCTCCGACGCCCCTTTTCACTTCATCTGGACGAACGCATGGAGCGGAACACACGACATCAGTGCCCAAGTCGTTGACGGGGACGGAACGGTTTTGAATTCTTCGCATGCGCAGATCCATGTCCTCGCTGCCAAGCCCCGCGCTTCGTTTTGGACTACGGACTCACTCACACAGGGAGATTGGATCGGACAATTGGGTGCGGATGGAGTTTTCATGGCAGGTGAGCCGACCCAACAACCTCCAGGTGTTTCGCTGGCTAGGTTCGATCCGGACACCTTGGTTTGGGACACCTCCGCCACGCGCACCCAAGCGCTGCAGCGGGTCTCAGGAGAACGCATCGCGGCCGCTTGGCATTCTCCCACGAACTTCGACATCAGTGTTGAGCCGCAGGACGGGGCTATCCATAGAATTTCCCTCTATATGGTGGATTATGACTTGGAGAAACGAATGCAGCGCATCGACCTGCTTGATCCGGCCTCCAGACAGATTCTTAGCTCACGAGAGGTCTCCCACTTCGAGGATGGGCTTTACCTCTCATGGCATTTTCGCGGACCTATTCTCATCCGGATCACCGCAGTCGAAGGTAGTGCTGCGGTAAGCGGCGTTTTCTTGGACCCAAACCTGAGCATCCCTCCCACATTGACCCTCACCCGTCCGGTGGACAGCGCGGTGATCCAACTCCCGGCAATCGTTCAGTTGGAGGCCAAAATCAAAGAACCTATGGACGCTAGCCTAGGAGTGGAATATTACGCCAACGGCGTCAGTATCGGGGGGTCTTCCACCTTTCCGTACAACTTCGCGTGGACCAACACCAGCGCAGGCGAGATCGCACTGGTGGCTCGGGCTTACGATGATCTGGGCACCCTGACAGAATCGAGTCCCATACATGTCCGTTGTCAGCTCCCGCCGGCCTCCGCGACCTATCTCTATGCTGACGGAACGACTCACGGCGATTGGAAGGGAGTCTACGGGACCGAAGGCTTCAGCATAGTGGGTGATTCCTCCCGTCATCCCAATCCTATCGAACTCCAGTTCGACGCGGTCGCGTACACCTGGTCGGATAAACCCCAGTCATCCAATGCCCTGCAGCGCGCCGAAGGGCCGGACCGAATCGCCGCTACCTGGACGGACAGCCAGTCCTTCAACATCGACCTCACGCTGAGCGACGGAAAAGAATACTTGGTGTCGCTCTACTTCCTGGATTTTGACACCAATGTGAGGAGGGAAAGCATCACCCTCATCGATCGGGACACACAAGTCGCCCTCGACAGTCGAGAGATTGTCGACTTCCACGAAGGGAGTTATCTCAGCTGGCTGCTACGCGGGAAACTTCGGATCGAAATTATAAAAAATCTCGGGAACGCTGTGCTCAGCGCCGTGTTCATCGACCCGGCTGTGCCAAGCCTCCCATCGATGACTGCACCCACGATTGAGGAGATCGGAGGCACACGCCAATTGCATGTCTCCTGGAATTCCCATCCTGGAGTCAGCTATAACATTCAGTACAAGATGAAGCTGGAGGACCCCGACTGGTTAGACCTTCCCGGACTTGTGACCGCCACAGCGCGCCAAGCCACGACGACTCTGGTGCTGTCGGAGGCTGATCGCCTGTTCTATAGAGTCCGGATGTGGCCCGATTCGGTCTCCCCCCAGCGCTGAAACTTGTGGCGTCTTTATTTGCTCCTGCGTAGTTTCATCGTGTTAGCGGTTTAGTGATCAGCAGAATGGATGCTCCGAATGGAAATCGCCCCGCGCTGTGGAAGTGCCCAGAACTACGACAGGTTGAACGTTCTCTCGAGCGAGAGGCAGCGGTGGCCTGGCGGCATCTCGCTCCCTGCACACCTCCCCCACCCGCTCATGAACCCACGCCTCTTGTCCTGCATTAATCTCCTGCTTGCCTCCTGGATCTCAGGCTGCGCTTCCAGGTCCGAGCAGGGGTATCAGAGCTATCTTGGCCGTCGCGCGCCCCAGCCTGTGGCCGAGGCCCTCAATTCAAACTCTGTTCCCCCAGCGTTCAGCGCGCTGAGCGAAGTCAGCGTTCGAGAGATTCACCTGAGCTCTCAACAACCCATCGACACCGCCACCCGGATCCAGCTTCTTTCCATCAGCGGCGATCAGACCACCAAGATCCTGACGCAGAGTGGTGAGATCCTGACAGGTCGGCCGGGCGATTACTTCGCCAGCCCGGGCCTTGGAGCTTCCGGACTTCAGCTTCTCAGTGCGTCTTCCCAGCAAGGCGACGCGCTGTTCGAGCAGCGCTTGCAGCGGTGAAGACTCCAGCGGTTCCAGTTCGATCTACTTCACACGAATCTTGAGACTCTCGGAATGGCTGTTGAACTCCGGGGCGTAGAGGCATTGAAGCTCAGCCACCCCGGACTGATACTCCCCTCGCAGCTGAACTCGAGTGGAATACTCAAAGACGTAAGTTCCCTTCGGCAGATAATCGATGAAAAAGTGGGTGGCCGCATCACGCGTTGATTCGTAGAACGCGAGACCGTCTTGATAGCGATATCCCGAGAGCACGTTCACCGGCTCGGTGCCGCTGCCCCGTTGATCCTTGAGATGGACATATTCCATATCTCGATCAACGCGCAACTCCATCCGAACCACCAATTCGTCACCGACCGAGAGCTCACCACGAAGGGGTGAAATGATCGGTCCACCGGCTCCGAGTGTTCTACTGTAAAGCGACTTTTTTAGTGTGAGCGGAGTGCCCGCATACGACTTCACTTTCGCCAGGTCCTCAAGATATTGCCAATGAACACTCCCCCAAGAAACTCCCTCGTCGGCCTTCGTCACTCGAACTTCGCCCATCGCCGGGGTGACAGAGGCTGAGACTATGCGCTGCTCGTAGAATCCCGTGCCTGCCTCAACCGAAGGCCCAGCCTTGCCACTCACCTCCGGTTTCGTCGCCACTCCGCCCAACGTTACCTCCACCAGGACATCACTCGACAATCCAGAGGCCCCTCGCAGCAACAAAGCATAGACCGCATCCGCCGTGGCTTTAGTGGTCTTCCAGTCCTGGGTCTGCTTTTGTTTCAGCAGCCAAACCTTGCAGGCCTCGACTCCGATGGCGTCTCCCGCCACCTCATCGAAGACTTCAATCATGAGCGACTGGGTTTCAATCGGAGCTCGATACCACCACCAGCTCAACTCCGCATCCCGCCAGAACATCCCCATCTCCTCATCCGACACCGATCGCTCGCGAAGAGATTTTACGATTGCCTGGGCGGTCGCCACATCTCCCCATCGATGTAAAGCGAGCGCCAGGTGCCCCTGCGACTGCCGGTCGCCCAACATCACCCAGTATTTTTTCGCCTGCCCGATCCAGTACGCCGCCGCCGCCTTGGGAGGGCCCGTCAGCGGTCGGTCCTTGAGAAAGAAGCTCCGACCGTAAAGATACAGCGCCAAGGTTTGAGTGAGGTGGGCATCCTCCGCATGGCCTATCCTCAGCACCTCGCGGTATTGGCGATCCATCCAGGTGTCTAAGGCCGCCCATGCGCGGAGAGCCGGGTCCATGGGCACTGTCTGCACTCCGAGATGGCGAAGGCGCCCGAACCCTGTGGCGATGTAGAGAGTCAGATACTCATTGCCCGGCCCGCCCGAAAACCACGGCCATCGTCCGTCGTCATGCTGCATCTCGCGCAGTTTGACCAAGGACCGCTCGATTTCGGAATCCATTCGATTCGGTTCAAACAGAACACCCACATTGCGTCGCGCCTGAGTCTCGTTGTGCGACTGCCTCAACCAGGGCGTCTCCTCTAAAATCACCGACTTCAGCTCCGCGTTCTTTTCAAGCGGACTATCGAGGGCAGGCGTTCCGCGCCACTGCTCGAATACGCGACCGATCTTCGGATCGCTCGCCGCTATGAAGCGGGCGAGGGAGTTTGCATAGAGTCGATTGAAAGTCTGCTCGCTGCATTCGTAGGGATATTCAATCAGATAGGGCAGAGCGAGCACGGCGTACCAGGCCGGATGCGAAACCATCTGCACTGTCAGGCCCTGGTGTCGGAGACTATCAGACCCCGCCGACGCGATCAGGTTGGTGAAGTGGAAGAGCCGCGTGCCAGGCCCGCGCATCGGGAGGGGCATCGACTCGGTGACCAGCACGCGACGCGAAAGAACCGGGAGGGGCCCTTCCTCGCCATCACTCAAACGTCCAGTGGAGGCCACCGCGCGATAGGTCAGAAAACCGAGCCCATCGGGAACGACGATCTTCCAGGAGAACCCACGCGACTCCTGCGAAGGAATATCGAAATCGATCTCGGGCTGACGATTGCCGAGCAGTCCATCAGCTGACTCAGAATTCTGCGCTAATTGGAACTGCAGACGCACCTTGCCCGTCTGTCGCGCTGGCGACTGATTGGAAACCTTCACCGTGAACTCAATCGCATCTCCCTCGCGCACAAATCGAGGAGGGTTGGGTTGCACCATGATGTCTTTGGCGGTGATCGTACGCGCCTCGATGGAACCTGATTTCAAATCACGATCGTGCGCGAAGGCCATGAACCTCCATTCGGTGACCGACTCCGGCATCGAGAAGCTCAGCCGCACCACACCTTTGTCATCAGTGGTTAGCTGCGGGAAGAAGAACGCCGTCTCCTGAAGCGCGCGTCGAGCCGTCACCGCATTGAGATTGGGTGACTTCATCTCGAGCGAAGCACCCTTCTCCTTCGCGGAAGCGTCACTGAGCGCCGACGGGGCTCCGCCTTGGATCGATCCCATCATCGAAGGCGCTGCCGCAGGTGCAGCGGCATCGAGAGACATTGTCTCTGGTGCCGCCTTGCGAGGAACTCCACCCAACCCTCTTGCATTGAGACGGGATCCGCCATAGATCGAACCTAGACTATCGGCAAAGCGACGGTAATAGCCCTCGGAGGAATAACGCTCGCGGGCAGGCCATTGGCCAACAACCTCCCCGCAGTCCTGTTCCTGGTTCGCGAACGTCGCGTAAAGACTGGAGTATTCCCAACGAAAGAAATCGAAGCGGTTCAGCCATCCATGCCGGGCATATTGATCCAGCGAGGCATCGAAGAGGGTCGCGACTAACTCGGCCTGAGAGCGCGCCGAAGCCGGAGAATTGGTCCCGGGCTCCACCACCAGGGTCCAGGTCTCCTTCTGCCCAGGCTCTAACTTGGAAGTGAAATGCTCCCATCGAAGGTCGAGCTCTTTGTTCTTCCAGGGGACCGCGACGGTCCTGGAGTGAAGGTAAGCGCGGTTCTCGCGAATCTGCGTCACATGGACCGTGAAACCACCGCGCAGATCTTCGGTGATCGACCTACGAATCAACTGCTGAGTGACGCCGGGTTCAGTCCAGAAACGGCTCACGATCTGGTTTCGATGCTCCACTTCCACAAACGCACGTCCTGTCCCGTAGCCCGTTCCCCAGATAGCTTCGAGGACCTCACCCGGCTGCAGGATCCATTTCGGCGCCTCGAGCACGGATGGCAACTTCAACCCCAGCCGTTGTGACTTCGGATCCAAAACCTGAATCTGCTGCCGCGCTGTGACCCGTTTTCCAGCTCGGTCCTGCGCTTCGAGCACCAATCGATACAGCCCAACTCCCAGCGGAAATCGCACCTGACCGTTCCCATCCGGAACACAGAGGAAGGACTGTTTGCCAGCCAGCTCACCCAGAGGCCACTGACTCGGATCGGTGGGCTCAGCCCCATCGTCATCCGCCAGGTTCCAATACCTGCGGCCCGTCGAAAGCCGGGAACGCACTACGCTAGCCGGTCCCTTCAGACGGAAGACGGACACCGTGCCCTCGGCTCCTTGTGGTTCTCCGTCCAGTGTGCGTGATTCCACCCGCACGACCACCGGCTCGGTCGCGATTTGCCAGGGATCAACCGTGCTCCCAAGCCGCAGGGCAACATACCCGACGTTGATCAGTCGCTGCTGGGAACGGGTCTCGCCGGCTGAGTCAGTCACATCCGCTGAAATGCGGAATTGGAAACTCGGTTCGTCCGACTCGGCAACCGAGAGATCAGGACGCGCGAGAAACTCGATCGCAAAGCTGCCATCCGCTGCGGTCACCAGGTCTCCAGTCCCAATCTCTTGCGAGGGTGCCGCACGATGCGCACCTCGAAACCAAAGTCCCCAGTCCGGATAGCGCACCTCTCGAAACACATGCCACTTGACCTTGGCGGCATCAATCGCTGCCCCGGTGAAAGCCGTCGCATGCCCAGTGACGACCGCCTTCTCTCCCAATCGGGGTGAAGCAGAGGGGAGCTCCATAGTCACCTGGAATTTGGGTCGCTTATATTCCTCCACTCGAACCGAGATGGTATTCTGGGGAGACCCCTCCACCAGAATTGAGAAGGATCCGAGCACTCGGTCCTGCGGCGCGACGAAGCTTCCGGCAAAGCTCCCGAACCCATTCGAACGATGTGTCGCGCGTGAAACCTCTTTTCCATTGGGATCCCGAAGCACCACGACTACCTCGCGATCCACCCTCACCGAATAGTCATCGCGCTCGCGATCCACTTTCGCACAAATGCCTTTGTATTGAATGGACTGCCCGGGCCGGTAGATCGCACGATCCGAGAAGAGCAGAGCCTGCTCTTCCGCAGGCAGCTGATAGGGCGTGTTCGATTGCACTTCGCCATGGCTTGCCACCTGATCGGACTCGTTACTCGCCCGCAGCAAGTAGGTCGAGTTAAGCGGGAGAGAGTCGAAATGAAA
>JAYTTC010000080.1:0-2658 GCA_043745255.1 Verrucomicrobiales bacterium | reverse complement strand
GGTGCGGCAGCGGTGGTCGTGTTGTTGGACGCCTCCGGCACCGTATTAACGAAGCAGGCCACCACGATTGGAGAAAGCTGAAACTATGAGCATGCAATTGGACGATTTGGACAAGTTGGCGGCGTCAGCCTTCGATGGCTACTTGGTGCGCAAAGACCTGGTGCGGAAATACAGCCGGCAATACCCCGTGCCAACGTATGTCGTGGAGTTCCTCCTGGGCCGTTACTGCGCAACCGTGGATGAGAACGAAATCCGCGAAGGGCTGCAAATCGTCGAGCAGCAATTGAACAACCGGACCGTCCGCACCGGACAGGAAGAGCTGTTCAAGTCGAAAGCGCGCGAAACCGGCTCCGTTAAGCTGATCGACATCGTGCGGGCGCGACTGGACGCGAAGAACGATTGCTACGTGGCAGAATTGCCGAGCCTCGCGCTGAAGGACGTGCGCATCGGCGACACGCTGGTGAAGGAACACGAGCGGATGTTGACCGATGGCTTCTACGCAGAAGTGACGCTGGGTTACGACGCAGTCATCGCCGAGGAAAATGGCGGACGTCCGTTTTCCATCGAAGCTCTGCGCCCGATCCAGCTTTCCAAGTCGGAGGCGTTGGAAGTGTTGGCGAGAGGGCGGCGCAGTTTCACGACGGAACAATGGCGCAACTTCCTCATCCGTTCCATCGGGCTTGAACCAACCGAACTCACCGACCGTGCCAAACTGGTCGTGTTGTTGCGCATGATGCCGTTCGTGGAACGGAACTACAACATGGTGGAACTCGGGCCGCGCGGCACCGGCAAGAGTCACCTGTTCCAACAGATTTCTCCCTACTCGCACCTGATCTCGGGCGGCAAGGCTACGGTGGCCAAGATGTTCGTGAATAACGCGAGCGGTCAGCGCGGGTTGGTGTGCCACTACGACGTCGTGTGCTTCGATGAAGTGTCCGGCGTGTCGTTCGACCAGAAAGACGGCGTAAACATTCTCAAGGGCTACATGGCGTCGGGCGAATTCTCGCGCGGCAAGGAGAGCATCCGTGCCGAGGGTGGCGTGGTGATGGTCGGAAACTTCGACGTGGACGTTTTGCAGCAGCAAAAGATCGGGCACCTGCTCAGCCCGCTACCGCCGGAAATGCGCGACGACACCGCGTTCCATGATCGCATCCACGCCTACGTCCCGGGCTGGAACTTTCCGAAACTGAATCCCAACATCCACCTGACGAATCATTTCGGATTGGTCAGCGATTTCCTCAGTGAGTGTTGGACAAAGATGCGCCCGAGCAGCCGGGTGTCGGCGATGCAAGGGCGCGTGCATTTGGGTGGGGCCTTGAGCGGACGCGACATCGAGGCCGTAAACAAGACGGTGAGCGGCATGGTGAAACTGCTATTCCCGGACCCGGAAATGGAGATTTCCGATCAAGACCTGGAAGCCATTGTCCGCATGGCGCTGGAAGCGCGTCGGCGAGTGAAGGAGCAGCAGAAGCGTTGCCTCAAGAGTGAGTTTCGCAACACGCATTTCAGCTACACGCTCGGCACGGAAGGGGTGGAGCAATTCGTCGCGACGCCAGAGTTGCACAGTGACGAAGCGATTGAGAGCGATCCACTTCCCCCCGGACAAGTGTGGGCTATATCGCCGGGGACGACCGAAGCTGGGCCGGGGCTGTATCGCATCGAAGTCGCGACCGGACCGGGCGCAGGGGTGCGCATCCTGAACACGCCCGCGCCGCCGGGATTCAAGGAGAGCGTGAAGGTGGGCGAGCAGAATCTCTATTCGCTGGCTAAGAAACTTGTGGGCGACCGCGATCCGCGCACCCATGAGTTTTCGGTGCAGATGCGGGCGATGGACAACGACAAGAGCGGTGGCGGGATGGGTCTGCCGGTCCTCATCGCGCTGGCGGGGGCGCTGCTGGAACGAAGCACGCGCGGCGGGCTCATCGTGGTTGGCTCACTGAACTTGGGCGGCGCCTTGGAAATGCTGCCGAACGCGGTGGCACTGGTTGAAATTGCCATCGAGAAGCAGGCGGCGGTGCTCCTGATGCCGGTGGCCGCGCGTCGACAGCTGAACGAACTGCCGGACGAGCTGTGGACCAAAATCAATATTGAGTTTTACAGCGAGGCGGCGGACGCCTTTTCCAAGGCGCTGGCCGAGTGAACAAATGAAAGGAGGCCCAGAAAGTCTTACTTATTTTCTGCGCTCAGTGGTTTGATAATGGGGGTAATTCCAAGTTGCTTTCAAGATGAGTGTAATTCGCTGGTTCTTTTTGCCGCTGGCTTCGTTGCTCGTCAGTTACAGATCTCTGCGGATTTGCGCCTTCCTCGCGCCTCGCCAGCGCCAAAAACTCCGGCGCGCCTTACACTCATCTTGAAAGCAACTTGGAATAAGCTCACAGGTCACGCTTTTGAACAAGCCGTGAGAGGAGAAGAATCGCCGAACGAGGCGGATAAATGAGTCGCTGCGGCTCCTTCGGTCCAGGAGGCTTCCAGTTGCAAGGTGTGCGGTGATTTCGGGATGCCGCGTCAGTTGCGTGGATCAGCCGACCCGAAACCGTTCGAGCGCTTTGACCACATCGACCCAGCGGAAGTAGACGCTCCTTGAGATTTTGATGTAGGGGATCAAGCCCCGGCGCATCCAGAGCTCAATGCAGCCCTCCTGCGTCCATCGGTGGCCCT
>JAYTTC010000079.1:0-2667 GCA_043745255.1 Verrucomicrobiales bacterium | reverse complement strand
CTCTGCGAAGCCGGATCTCGCATCGTCTTGAGACTTAAGGTCCATGGCAGAATCGGCTTCCCAGCCGCTGCATCCTTCTTCTATAAACCGCGTCGTGTCCGTCATCACCGCCCAAGCGATCGCCGCCTCCACTCGTTTCTGCGCCGTCTTGGGTCAGCCGATCCGCCATTCAGCCTCCCCCGCAATGCAAAATGCAGCGCTGGATGCACTCGGCCTAGACTGGCGTTACCTTGCCTTCGAGGTTCCGCCGGATCAGCTAAAGTCGGCCATCGAGGGCTGCCAAGCCATGCGCTTTATCGGTTTGAATCTTACTGTTCCTCACAAGCTGCTGGCGATGGACTTGGTGGACCTTCTCGACTCCTCGGCGCGCGATTGGGGAGCGGTAAATACCATCCTATTCGAAGCGCGCGATCCTTCGGGTGAGTGGCGTCCTCTCGTCGATTTTAAGGACACAGTTCCGAGTGACATGCGCTCGGTCGGCTACAATACAGACGCCGATGCAATCGTTCAGTCGCTCGAGGAGGATCTTAAAATCTCCCTTCGGGGCTTGCGTGTGTTACTTCTCGGAGCCGGCGGCGCGGGACGCGTGGCGGCGATTCGATTTGCCAGCGTCGGCGTAGCGGCGATCCATCTGGTGAATCGCACGCAGACCACAGCCGAAGAATTAGCGGAGGAAATTCGACGTCGGTTTCCCGCCACTCATACCCTCACCGGTTACCCGAAGAGAGGAGAAAAAGTGGACTTGGTTCTCAATGCGACCTCGCTAGGACTGCGCTCCAGCGACGCACTGCCGTTTGACGCCGCTCGATTTTCTTTTCAAGCAAATGCCTCGGCCTACGATATGATCTATCGACCGGCAGAGACGCCATTTCTCGCGGCCGCTCGCGAGGCGGGCTGTCGCGTTTCCAACGGTCTTGGCATGCTGCTTCACCAGGGAGCAAAGGCGCTGGAGATTTGGACGGGTGTCCGAGCTCCGGTGGGTGTGATGCGGGACGCGTTGAAGAAGCATATCTACGGATGAATCTGACTTGCCTCGGCGTTATTCCAGCCGTCTTCGACCGCCAGCTGTGGGCGGAGGTTCCCTTCGGTTTCTGGGGGCTGGTCTTCTTCTGCTTCGGATGCATGGTGGGAAGTTTTCTGAACGTGTGCATTCATCGAATGCCGCTCGATCAGAGCGTAGTGTCTCCGCCTTCACATTGTCCCCATTGCCGCTATAGCATCCCCTGGTATCTCAACGTCCCTCTCGTGACATGGCTGTGGCTCAGGGGTCGTTGTGCGAACTGCAAGGCACCCATCTCTCCGCGCTATTTCTTGGTCGAGCTCCTGACCGGCGTCGCGTTCTTCTTTTGCTGGCGCGCGTTTGGGCATGAATCGCCCGGCGTCGCCTTGGTCTACTGCCTCCTTCTGGCAGGGTTTATTGTCGCCACTTTTATCGACTTCGAGCATTTCATCATCCCTGACGAAATCACTCTCGGAGGCATCGGTGCAGGTCTGCTTTGCTCCATACTGGTGCCCGCGCTGCATGGGCAGAGTTCGGTGTTGCAGAGCGTTATCCAAAGCGCGCTGGGCGGCGTGGTTGGATGGGGCATTACCTATGGGGTGCTGAGGCTCGGAAAACTCCTCTTTGGAAAACGGGTCATTAAACTCGATCGGGATACCCGTGTGATCTTTTCAGAAACCTCCGTAAAGATTGCAGAGGAGGAGACGTTGTATGAGGAGATCTTCTCGCGCGACTCGGATCGGATTGAGCTTTTTGCGAAAACTGCGGAAAGCAACGGACGTCATTGGGAGAATGTCCCGGTGCGTCTGTCACCCAAGCGATTGCAGATCGGTGAGGACTCGTTTGATCCAGAAAAGGTCAGCGAATTGGTTGTGGTGACCGATGAGATCGTTATTCCCCGAGAAGCGATGGGGTTTGGCGATGTGAAGTTCATGGGCGCGATCGGCGTGTTCCTCGGCTGGCAGGGGGCGATCTTCGCGCTCATGGGAAGCTCGGTGATTGGCGCGGGCCTGGGATTGCTCCTGATTCTGCTGCGTCGACGTGACTGGTCGGCCAAGCTCCCGTACGGGCCTTACCTTGCGGTGGCGGCGACTTGGTGGCTGTTCGGAGCACGCGAGCTCATGCGCAGACTTTACGGGCTGTAATACGGCCCCTTTTTGGGGCCCGTAATTCGTCCTTGGACTTTTGCACTCGATTCCTCTTAAATCCCGCGCGTGTCACAGCAGCAAACGCTCAGACAAAGCGCTTCTTTTTCGGGGATCGGTCTCCACAGCGGGAACCGGGTTGATATGACCTTCCTGCCGGCGCCCGCGAACAGCGGGATCCGGTTTCGTCGAGTGGACCTGGACGGCAAGCCGGAGGTGGAGGCGCGGGTCGAATATGTCTCGCAGACCAATCGATCGACCTCGCTCGCGAAAGGGCATGTCAAGGTTCAGACGGTCGAGCATGTCATGGCGGCTTTCGCAGGCTTCCAGATCGACAATGCGGTGGTGGAAATCAACGCGAATGAGCCCCCTATCGCGGACGGGAGCGCGCGCGAGTACTGCAAGCTGATCCTGCAGGCGGGGATCCTCAGCCAAAACGAGCGTCGGGAGATTTACAAGGTCACCACTCCGCTCGAACTGACTCAGGGGTAGTCAACAATGGCGATCTTTCCGCATGATGGG
>JAYTTC010000078.1:0-9878 GCA_043745255.1 Verrucomicrobiales bacterium | reverse complement strand
AAGCTGAACTCATGCTGCGGGCTCTGCGGGCTCGATCGCAAATTTTCACTTTTGAAAAATCACTACTTCTGGGACAGGCTCTAGCTAGGTCCGGCAGCACTGCCACAAAATTGGCAGCGGCGTCTCGTGAGAGCACCCCCAATTGGGCAATACCGCAGAGGCAGATTTAGCCGCCGCGCGCCAACAGTAACTGTTACCCGAGAACCGGAGGCGGCGGGTGTGATTAAAAGTGGCTGAGGATGGAGTCTCGCCTATTCGAATAGGTGGAACGGGGATGGGCCGATACGGCCCACACTACAGAACTGCGGGCCGGCTTCTGTAGTGTCGTCCGTATCGGACGATCCGGGCGGGGATGGGCCGATACGGCCCACGCTACAGAACTGCAGGCCGGCTTCTGTAGTGTCGTCCGTATCGGACGATTCGGCAGAAAATAAACAACGCAACGAAGGGGGCCCGGAGTCGCGACAACAATATCTGAGATCAGCGATTGCCGTCACTTGCCTCATCCGTTCTCTCCGCGTCATCCGCCGTTTCATTCGAAGGAGGGTTGCCGTTTCCTGAGAATCCCGAGGACTCCTCTTTTTCGAGCGCAGAATCGCCGTTCTCAGCCTCGTGCGAGTGCGCGTGAGCCGAATCGTTGGAACTCCCTCCATTCTCCTGCCGGTTCGGATTTTTCGCCCGTTTGGCTCGCGGAAGCGGACTCAGCATCGTGGTGATGCCTTTTCCGACCAGTCTGGGTGGTTGATCAGGATGACCATAGGAAGCCACCTCTTGAATCAGCTTCTGCACTTGCTGAAATCCGTATTCCTTGTGAGCCATCTCCCGACCCCGGAAACGAAGAGTGACTTTGACCTTCATTTCTTCGCAGAGAAAATCGATCGCGTGAGTGAGTTTGACGCTGAAATCGTGGGGGTCGATCGTGGGGCTCAGCTGGATCTCCTTCACCTTGTTGGAGTGCTGATGTTTTTTCGATTCCTTGTCCCGCTTCGCCAGCTCATAACGGTATTTTCCGAAATCCACCAGGCGGCAGACCGGGGGTGTGGCGTTGGCGGCGATCTCCACCAAGTCGACTCCCTCCTGGCGAGCCAGGGTGAGGGCGTCCGGAAGAGTGAGAATTCCTAGTTGGCTTCCGTCTTTGCCAATGAGGCGAACCTCGCGGGCGCGGATCTTGCCGTTCACCTTTATCTGAGGTCCGCTAGAAAATTGACGGGGGGGAAAAGGCCGACTCACAGGGCCCTCACCAGTTGAAGAATGTCCATGACTTAATGGTCATCAATACAAGCCCGATTTTTCGGACCTAAGAACGAGTTGAGTTTGTGAGTGAAGAATTGTGTTGGCAAGAGGAAATTGAGGAATTTTGTTAAGCTTTATGGCTTTCCATGGGCCTTGGGCTTGCTACCAATTCACGATGATTCTCCCGCTGCTGAAGTCGCCCGTCGGTGCCCGTGCGCTTCCCTTCCTGGTTTTTGTCCTGCTGACAGCAATGCAAGGTCTCTTGGGATCGGGTTCCCAGTATTGGATCTATGTCGTTAAGACTTTTCTTGGGGCCTGGATGATCTTCTCCGTCCGCAAGGCGATCCCTGAGCTGCGCTGGTGGTTTTCCCCGGTGGCGATCATCACAGGCATCGGAGTCTTCGGGCTGTGGGTTGGGCTCGAGGGTCTTTATCCTCGCTTGAGCCAGCTCTTCTCCAAGGCTCCCATCGCTGCCCCAACTCAGGCCTGGAATCCGCACGCCTATTTCGGTCAGGGGTCTCTCCTTGCGTGGTGGGTGATCGCGGTCCACTGTGTTGGGGTAACTCTGGTCGTGCCTCCCATCGAAGAGGCGTTCTATCGTTCACTGCTCTACCGGGCGATCGAACGTTCCGATTTTCTCAGCATGCCCTTGTCTCAATTCGCAGCGAAGGGATTCTTCGTCACCAGTTTGGTTTTCGGCATCTCCCATCGTGAATGGCTGCCAGGGATCCTGTGCGGCATGGCCTACCAGTTCCTCGTGCTACGGCGCGGACATCTGGGCGAGGCGATGGCAGCGCATGCCGTTACCAACGCTCTCCTGTCAGGCTTCGTCCTCTGGAAGGGGGCCTGGCAGTTTTGGTGATTAAAACATCCGCTCGAAGTTTTTCCCGTTGCGGGCCGGCTGCCAATAGCTGGCGGCCTCTGAGGCCCGGCGGAGACGGAGGAGATCCTTGCCACTCCCGCGAAGGATGAGTGCCATCGGAGTGACCACGACAAAAAAGAAAAGAGTGAGTAGCACTCGCCCCATCACCTGACCGATGTGAAAACTCAATGTCATTCCCATCCGATAAAATCCACGGAACCACTGCGGTCGAATCCAGCTGGTGATCAGTGCCAATGCGAGCCCCATTCCGATTCCAATCAGCATCCGTTTGCTCAGCGCGCCGCGACGAGTCGCAAGGGTCGAGAGGGTTGCGATCATGAAAGCGATCACTCCGGCAAACTTTTGCCATTCCCTCGGGTTTTCCTTCAGCTTGAGTCGCATGGGATGGATAGGGTGATTCAGGGTTCGCCGTCGCCGTCGCTAGTCGGGTTGCGGGTCGAAGGTTCGGGCGATCTCTTTTTTCGGCTGCGCCAGTCGATCGAGCAGAAACGAGCCCACCACCAGGTAGTCCATCTCGGTGTTCATGAAGCAGCGGTAAGCGTCGTCAGGGCTGCAAACGATGGGCTCACCGCGAACATTGAACGAGGTGTTTACGAGTAGGGCGCAGCCGGTGGCCGCTTCAAATCGTTCAAGGAGCGAGTAGAACAAAGGATTCTGTTCCCGGGTCACCGTCTGCACCCGCGCGGTGTAATCGACATGGGTGACCGCCGGGATCTCCGAGCGGATCTGCTTCAGCCGCTCCAGGCCCTCGAAGTCGTTTGCCACCGGATGACGCAGCGATTCCCGCACCGGAGCGACGAGCAACATATACGGGGATTCCGCCTCCAGATCGAAGTAGTCGGAAGCCCGCTCACGTCGCACCACGGGCGCGAACGGACGGAACGATTCACGGAACTTCACTTTGAGGTTCATCACCGATTGCATCTTGGTGGAGCGTGCATCCCCCAGGATTGATCGATTGCCCAACGCGCGAGGACCGAACTCCATCCGCCCCTGGACCCATCCGATCACGCGCTCCTGCCGCAGCAGTTCCACGGTTCTACTGAGCAGCGCGGTCTGCTCCAGCTTCTGATATACCGCGCCGTGACGATGAAGGACCGCTTCAACCTCCTCGTCAGTGAAGCTGGGTCCCAACTGCGATCCATTCATGGCATCGTGCGGGATGCGTCCGCGGGCCTTGCCGGCGTCCGAATGGTGCCAGACCATCAGCGCGGCTCCAAGCGCTCCACCCGCGTCTCCGGCGGCGGGTTGAATCCAGAGCTCATCGAAAATCTTCTCGCGCAGGATGCGCCCATTGGCCACGCAGTTCAGGGCCACTCCGCCGGCCAGACAAAGCCGTGAAAGCCCTGTCACCTCTCTGGCATGCCTCGCAAGTTTTACCATGATCTCCTCGGTGACCACTTGAATGGACCGGGCGATGTCGAGAAATCGGTCCTCGACCGGGGATTCTGGCGACCGAGGCGGGCCTCCAAACAGCTCGCGAAACTTTTCATTGTCCATCGCGAGAGTGTGGAGAAATCCGAAGTAGTCGGTGTTCAGCCAGAACGACCCGTCGGGCTTCACTTCGAGGAGGTGATCGTAGATCGTTTGAACGTATTTAGGCTTACCATAGGGCGCGAGGCCCATCAGTTTATACTCGCCCGAATTGATTCGGAACCCGCAGTAAGCGGTGAAGGTTGAGTAGAGCAGTCCGAGGGAGTGAGGAAATCGGATTTCCTTCAACAACTCGAGCTCCTGCCCTCGACCCATGCCGAGAGTGGTGGTGGCCCATTCCCCAACGCCATCGACCGTCAGGATGGCGGCGGCCTCAAATGGCGAGGGATAGAACGCGCTCGCAGCGTGGGCCTGGTGATGTTCGGTGAACAGGATCGGACACCGCTCCGAAAGCCCGGAGAGTTCCTCCCGGATTGTTCCACGAAGGTCGAGTTTCTCACTCAACCAGCTGGGCAGCGCTTTCGAAAAATTCATTCCTCCGCGCGGCGCGACTGCCAGGAAGGACTCGAGGAGGCGACCAAACTTCGTGATCGGCTTGTCGTAAAAAACAATTGCGTCCAGATCTCCCATCGTCAAACCGGCCCGGACGAGACAGAACTCCACGGCGCTCTTCGGAAACCGTTCGTCGTTCTTGCGGCGGCTGAACCTTTCCTCCTGCGCCGCCGCAATGATCTCGCCGTCGCGGAGCAACGCGACGGCGGAATCGTGATAGTAGGCGGAGATGCCGAGGATGTGTCGCATGCAGGCGCGCTAGAGGAACGGATACATGAGCGGGGCGAGCACGGATCCTCCCGAGAAGACGATCAACGCTCCTAGAACCAGGAGCAGCACGACCAGAGGAATCAGCCACCACTTCTTTTCCTGTCGCAGGAAGAGCCAGAATTCTTTGAATAGCTGCCACATGGTGAATTGAGAAGGGCTTTGTACCGGTGCCCTGGGCACGACGCAATCGGAAACCCGGACATCGCGAGTCACTGTTTCCATCGGCAGGGCGCGGGCGACGTTGAGGGCCCTGGCAATCGCCGGGCTCGGCAATTCAACTTTCTCACTCCAGTTGCCGATGGAATCAAGTGCCTCGGTCGCGTCAGGCGCCGGAGGGTGTCGGCGGGCTGCAATGGGTCGCAGTCGGTCGATGTCACCGCTTCGGGAACGGGCTGGCGCTGATCGGATATACAACAAGACATTATGCCATCCTTTGTCTACGTCGCACGTGAAACAGGCAGCGGCCGTGAGGTTAACAACACCATCGACGCGTCCACCGAAGAGGCCGCGATCGCCAGCTTGCTCAATAAGAACATGCTGGTGCTTTCCATCCAGGAGAAGGTGTCCCGCAAGGGAAAGACTTCCGGTGGCAAGGTCAACCTTCAGGACTTGGTGGTCTTTACCCGCCAGCTGGCAACGATGCTCGACGCAGGTCTTGCGATGGTGCAGTCGCTGCAAGCGCTCGCGGAGCAGACCTCCAATAAAGTGATGAAGGACGTCATCAAAGACGTCACGACTCGAGTCGAAGGCGGCGACAGCTTTTCTGAAGCGCTGGGCAAGCATCCCAAGGTTTTCAACAAGCTCTATGTTTGCATGGTAGGTGCCGGCGAGCGCGGGGGTTTGCTGGCCGAGATTCTTGGGCGTCTCGCCACGTATCTGGAAAATACCGCGCGGCTGCGCAAAAAGGTGAAGTCGGCAATGATGTATCCCACCGCTGTCACCCTGGTGGCGCTGGGGATCACGGTCTTCCTGCTGGTCAAGGTCGTCCCTGTGTTCGGCGAGATTTACGCAGGCTTTGGTTCAAAACTCCCGGCCCCCACCCAGATTTTGATCGATCTGAGTAAGTGGATGCAGAAGTGGATTTATGTGCTGATCCCGATGTTCGGAGTCGGGGTCTACGGCTGGCTGATGTATATCAAGACTCCGAAAGGTCGCGAGTTTTGGGATAGATATCGGATCCGCCTCCCCATCTTTGGAGCCATCGCCCACAAAATCTGTCTCGCCCGATTCACCCGTACTCTGGCCTCTCTGGTCCGCAGCGGTGTGCCGATCCTCGAAGTCTTGGGGATCGTGGCGAACACCTGCGGCAATGTGATCATGGAAAAGGCGATCCGCGCCGCCACCATCGACATCGAGCGGGGTGAGGGATTGTCGCAGTCGATCGGCAAGCACCCGATTTTTCCCTCGATGCTCCTCCGCATGATGACCGCCGGCGAGCAGACGGGCAAAGTCGAGCAGATGCTCGAACGAGTTTCCGACTTTTACGACGACGAGGTGGAGACGATCCTGTCCGGATTGACCTCTCTCATTGAGCCCCTGCTCATCGTTTTCCTGGGGCTGACGGTCGGCGGTATCGCTATCTGTATGTTCCTGCCCATCTTCAAAATGTCCGAAATCGTTAATGCTCACTGAGCCTTGCTCCCCGCAGGCCCTCCATTAGAGGAGAGCGGGGAGTGTGTGAGCGCCAAGTTCGAGAGGACTTGGCGCTCTGTTTTTTTTTGGTTGGTTTTCTCTCGATCGCTCCTAACATGCCGCCGCATTCAACGCTGCGGGGCCCGTTTTTGGGCCTATGGATTTGAGAAGATTATGCCACTGACACACACTCGAGACCTCTTCGCGAAAGCTCTGAAGGGTAAGTATGCCCTGGGAGCCTTTAACGTGAACAACATGGAACTCCTCCAGGCGATCATTGAAGCCTGCGAAGAGGAAAAAGCGCCAGTGATGCTTCAGATTTCCAAAGGGGCACGGCAGTATGCCAACCCGGTCTATCTAAAGAAACTAATCGAGGCCGCAGTCAGTCTCTCCACCATCCCGATCGCCGTCCATCTGGACCACGGCGACACCTTCGAGCTTTGTAAGGAGTGCATCGACGAGGGATTTACCAGCGTGATGATCGACGCCAGCCATGAGCCGTTCGAAAAGAACGTTGAAATTTGCAAGAAAGTTGTCGAGTACGCCCATAAACACAATTGCGTCGTGGAGGGGGAGCTGGGTCATCTCGTCGGCGCCCAGTTCGACGAGGGCGAAGAGGGCGGCAGCTTCTCCACCAGCGGTCACTATACCAATCCTGAGGAAGCGGTGAAATTTGTCCGTGAATCGGGTGTGGATTCCCTCGCGATCGCCATTGGTAACTCTCACGGTGCTTACAAGTTCAAAGGAGAGCAGCATCTTGACCTGGAGCGCTTGAAATTGATCAAGAAGGCGCTCTCCGAAGCAGGCCTCGGTGATTATCCTCTGGTCCTGCACGGTGCCTCAAGCGTTCCCAAGGACCTCGCGGTCGAGATTAACAAGTACGGCGGGAAGCTCGGCGAAGATACCGCCGGCGTGCCTGAGTCCGACATTGAAGTTGCCCGACGGACGGGTTGCACCAAGGTCAACATCGATACCGACCTTCGTCTGGCGATGACCGCAGCCATTCGAAAAGTGCTTTGGGAAAACCCGAAGGAATTCGATCCCCGCAAGTATCTCGCACCCGCTCGCCAGAAGGTGAAGGACTTGGTGCGTCACAAAGTGCGCAATGTGCTTTGTTGCTCTGGACACGCGTTCGACTAACTCACTTCTCGTTAAGCCCTTCTTTCGAAAACCCCGCCCTTCCGGCGGGTTTTTTTTATCCGAATCAATCGGACTCGTCCGATACGAACGACGCTACAGAAGCCGGAAATCGCGTGGGGCACGCGCGCTGCAGTTCTGTAGTGTGGGCCGTATCGGCCCATCCCCGATCCTGTCGGGAAGCCGGAACTGCTGACTTCGCCCGGACGGCTCTTGGCAAACTGTCTTTGAGTGCTTTACTGTTTCACCCGTTAACTGAAGCCATGATTCCACGCCTCCTCTTCTTGATTTGTCTCGCGGCCTTCAGCCTTCGAGCCCAGAACGGCGACAAGGCGGGAGAGACCCAGGCTCATCGCATCCCATTCGACCAGATCCCGCCAGCGCCGGTGCTATCGCCGCAAGAGGCGATGCGCTCCTTCAAACTGCCTCCCGGTTTTCATGTGGAACTGGTGGCCGCCGAGCCGCTGGTCGAAGCGCCCGTGGCCGCTCAGTTCGATCCCGATGGAAAGCTCTACGTGCTGGAGATGCGGGCGTTCATGAACAATCCGGACGGGAAGGGGGAGGATCAATCGACCGGCCGGGTGAGTGTTCTGGAGGATACCGACGGAGACGGACGAATGGACAAACGGACCTCCTTCATCGACGGATTGGTCATGCCTCGAGCCATGGCCTTGGTGAGAGGCGGACTTCTTGTCGGCGAGCCGCCCCAGCTTTGGTTTTACCGTGATACGGATGGTGACGGTCACGCGGATGAGAAAGTTTCGGTCGCGTCGGATTACGGCGATCGTAAGAACCCCGAACATACCGCAAACGGATTGGTTCTCGATCTCGATAACTGGATCTACAATCTTTACCACACGTATCGGTACCGCTGGATGAATGGGAAATGGGAGCGCCAGCCCATTCCAAATCGAGTGCAGTGGGGGATGTCACAGGATGATTTCGGCCGACTCTATTTTACCCAGAATAGCGATCTGCTTCGCGGTGATCTGTATCCTTCCTTCTACGCCGGGAGTCGCGCGTCGACTGCGAAGATTCCCTTCCTCAATACCATGGTGGCTACAAATCAGGCGGTTTTTCCTGGGCGAATCACGCCGGGCGTGAATCGCGGCTACCAGACCCAAGTACTTCGCGACGACGGCCGACTCGCAGATTTTACCGCCGCATGCGGCACGGTGATCTATCGAGGGGAGAACTTTCCAGACGAGTGTCGGAACGATGCCTTTGTCTGCGAACCGTCCGCGAACCTGATTCGTCGCCAACACCTAATCGATCGAGCTGGTTTGGTCACCAGTACGAACGCCTACGGCGAACACGAGTTTCTCACTTCCACTGACGAACGGTTTCGTCCGGTGAATCTGATCAACGGTCCGGACGGAGCGTTGTATGTGATCGATTTTGCTCGAGGGATTATCCAGCACCGCATTTACATGACCAGCTACCTGCGGTCTCAGGTAGAGCACCGCGGTTTGGACAAGCCGCTGGATCTCGGGCGGATCTACCGCATCGTGCACGAGGGGCGTCCCTTGACCATGGCACCCCGGTTAAACCAGGCGAGTCTGGATGATTTGGTGAAACAGCTCGAGCATCCCAATGGCTGGTGGCGCGATACCGCCCAGCGATTGTTGGTGGATCGTGGAGATGTTTCCCGTGTGCCTGAGCTGGAGCGATTGGCCGCGACGGCTGTGGATCTGCGGACGCGCATTCATGCGCTCTGGACCTTGGATGGGCTGGGCAAGGTGAGCGCGCCGGTAGTCAGTCAAGCCCTTCGTGATCCGGACGCGAAGGTGCGCCTGGCCGGTCTTCGATTGGCGGAACCCCTGCTGCTGTCGGCCTCCGCCGGCACCAATTCCGCGCTTCGCAAACAAGCCGTCAAGCTGCTGGGGAATGGCACCACCGAGGTGCGTGTTCAGGCGGCGCTGACGCTGGGATTACTCGCCTGGGATCCTGAAGTGCGATTGGCCCTCCAGGAGACGTATGCCAGCAGTGGATCTGAGTTCGTAAGACAAGCGGCCGCGCTCGGTCTCGGACTTCTGGATCCATCCTTGACATCCATGACCTCGACCCATCGTCCCAAGCTGCCGCCGGAAGAACTCAAGCGATATGATGCCGGCAAGGAGATGTTCGCGATCGCCTGCGCCGCATGTCATCAGCCTCACGGCCTTGGCCAGGAAGGTCTGGCCCCGCCGCTGGCCGGATCCGAGTGGGTTGCAGGCTCGCCAGCGCGGATTGTCCGGGTGGTGCTGCACGGATTGCGCGGCCCGCTGACAGTGAAGGGGCAGAACTATCAGATGGAGATGCCTCCTTTGGGGGTGTTGGATGACGAGCAGATCGCGAATGTGATCACGTATATCCGGCATGAGTGGGGACACAGCTTCCAATCGATCGACGGCGCGTTCGTGAAGCAGATTCGGTCGTCGCTCTCCACACGGGAAGACGCCTGGACCGCACCCGAACTGCTCCGAGTTCCCTAGCCTGAAAGAATAGGTATAGGGTTAGGATTTTTCGGCGAGCGCATCCATTGCGCTGGGTGCGCAAAGGAGGGTAGGGCTGGACCGAATGCGCATTCATTCGATGTTGAACTCCCTCTTTAGCTATCAAGTCATGGCCACAGGCAATCGGCTGCAAATAAAAGTGGGTTAGATCTGGATCCTTGGAGATAGCCTGAATGGGTCGCTGCGTGAGAGGGCCGCCCACTTCAGCCGCCGCGATGTCCCTACAGCAGTTGGATCTCGGA
>JAYTTC010000077.1:0-2674 GCA_043745255.1 Verrucomicrobiales bacterium | reverse complement strand
ATTGTACATGATCTCCGTGATACGGAGTGGGATTCCTCGTGAATCGACGAGAAATGAAGCGGATGAGAGCGCACTCCAATTGGTGCCGTTTTGCAATGTGCGCGCGTTCACCGCCACGCTGTCGATCAGCGTGAGAGGCTTTTCATAGAGAACGGCACTCGACCCCACCGCCCCCGTGAACTGCACCCTCGGATCCTCCCCATTCAGCGTGTAGTAAATCACAGAGTTTGTGCCTCGATTGGTGAGAGTGAGGCTGAATCCGGAAGGTACTCGGCCTCCGAACTGATTCATCGTCGGCGCATTGGAGGAAGCAAACAGCTTGTAGGAGGTGAGCTGAGCCGTGAGCGGAGTTCGCCGCTTCGGGATCCAGCTGTTGAGAATATAGCTGTCGAAGCCGGAGATGACCCCGGCCAGCTCGGCCCGCATCTCGATGAAACGAGAGCTCATATTGGTCTCCACCATCGGTCCGTTATTGAACCAGTGCTTGTGAACCCGGTCCGCGAACAGCAAGCGAAACTCAGAATTGAGGCGCAAGCGATTGAAGAGATCGGCGATCTCCGAGCTGGCTCCGAAACCGCTATCCGAGCTGGTGAGCTGGTTGAAGTCCGGGCCGCGACTGGAAAGATAACCTCCCTCGGCGTCCCAGACGTAGAACCTCCACAGACCGGTTGGAACCCGTTCCCGTGCCGCGCGAAAGTTGTTGTGAGGCCAGTCCCAGGTCGCGGCATGGATGTTCACAAATAGGT
The DNA here is from genome assembly GCA_043745255.1 of Verrucomicrobiales bacterium. Lineage (GTDB taxonomy): Bacteria > Verrucomicrobiota > Verrucomicrobiia > Limisphaerales > UBA11320 > UBA11320. The sequence goes on along the minus strand of JAYTTC010000077.1, from coordinate 1,928 downwards.
AGTCGACAAGGTTGGTGACATCCAGACGCCGCATGACCTCCTGGTAGACTGGGACTGCGGTGATATTCTGCTGTCGAACGTAGCTCAGCAGAGCGTTCCAGGAGAGGGTGTCGCCTCCCTGCGCCACACTGCCTACCGTAATCACGTCCCACTGATCGCTCCCGCCCTGATACGCCTGTAGAAACGGTTCCTCAACCCGTTCGGTGGGATTGTAGTATCCTTTGTAAACTCCGTTGACGAAGAGATTGACGAAGCTTCCGTGGCAGGACACCAGGCCGATATCCGATGCGATCTGACGCACATAATCGTCCGTCAAAAACGGGTTCACCTCATCATTGTGTCCAGCGCGAAGCACGATCTGGTCGTAACTCTGTAGCGGAGAATCTGCGAAGAAAGGGTAGTCGAGCCGACCCTGTCCGTAGTCTCCCCGGAAGTAGAGCCGATAGGCGAACTTGCTGTCGGCAGTGTACCGGGGCCGAGTGTAGTCGCTTCCTTGAACTCGAAGTCCGCAGTCAACGTGAAAGCCGGAGTTGTCTTTTAAGTTGATGAACTCCACCGACGTGGGGCGTTCCCACGCAATCCCGTGTTCGTTGGGATTGTCGTAATTGGGTCCGATGCCGAGAATTCCGGTGGGCCCGGTGAGGTTGTTCGCTGCGGTGACAATGGACACGATCGGAAGAGAACGAACCCCCGCTGGCTGCTTGAAAAGGTAGGTGTGGGTCTCGAGGGTGGAAGGAAGCAGCGCGTCACGAAAAGCCGCCGCGCGGAGAATGGTGGTTTTGGTGATAGTGATGGGGCTGAGATAGACCACGCCGTTCCTCAAGGTCGGTTCGCTGCCATCGAGGGTGTAGCGAATAAAGGCACCCGGGGTTTCGGTCGAGAGCAGAACTGAAAACGGAACGGTGTAATGCCCTCGGCCGGCGCTGAAATGAACGGGTTCGCAAACGCCTGAAAGGGTGGTCTTTTCATTGGCTGCTCCGGGGGTCGGGGTTGAGAAGTAATTCAGGTTACCCTCCACATCGCGACCATAGGAGAAATCGTTGCGCTGCTCGGGATAGCCAGGATCGAATCCACTGGCCAATACACGCGGTGAGTCAGGAGTAAACAGGCCTAAGAACTCTCCCTGGGGACTCAACTTAAAGTTGGTGTGAAAACGATTGCCCTCCGTCGGGGACCGACGGTCCTTGCCGGAGGCGAACACCACAAGATATTGACCCGGGGCGAGGACCCCGCTCGGAAACACCCAAAGGCCGGGCGTGCTGGGATCGTCACTCAACGACCATCCGGATAGGTCTACCGGAGTTGTGCCGCGGTTGTAAATTTCGATCCAATCCTGAGGCTGAGGATCTGATGCAGTGGAATCTTCGTCCACCAACCCGCTGTGATTGGCTGCCAGGATTTCGTTGATGACCAGATCTCCATGGGGTGCCGTGGGGTCCAAACGGACCGTCCAGGCTCCGCCCGCGAAGGGGTGCGGCGAAGCTGCCAGGTCCGTGATCCCGGAGGTTCCGATCCATTGGAGTCGAACCAGTCCTACACCAGGTGATGCAAATTGGAAAAGATAGCGGCCTGCCGAAAAGCGAATGAGTCCCACCGCTGGAAATCCGTTGACCAGCAGATCTCCGGCGTCGACGCCCTGGACATCCTCGCTGAACAAGACCTCCACTTGGCTGAGACTTCGGACGATCGCGTTGGGCTCGGGAAATATCGTGTCAAGCGTCGGCGGAGCCGTGTCCACGAAGTCGTAATCCCAAATAGCGTTGCCAGCCGTGGCGTCAAAAGCCGTCGCCGGATTTTCGAGATCGGTGATCCCATGAGTGGGAGTCCAGGTGAAATGCAGCGGACCAAAACTGGGCTTCGGAAAGCTGAAGGTATAACGGGTCCCGGTATCGTCGACTGAGATCCCTACCATCGGCAGGCCGTTTAAG
>JAYTTC010000076.1:0-9899 GCA_043745255.1 Verrucomicrobiales bacterium | reverse complement strand
GGGCAAGCACGTCATCACCAAGGTCAACGGCAAAGTGATCACGGACTACACGGAGCCTTTGAATCCAGAGCGAGAGAAAGGCATGGAGAAACGCCTGGTGACCCACGGCACCTTCGCCATCCAGGGACATGATCCCGGAAGCGAGAGTCACTATCGCAAACTGAAAGTTCGCGCGCTCCAGTGAAGTAGGCAACGGATTCGGTCAACAAGATTTCTGAACGGCTACCGGAATCAATCTTCGGTTCGGGTGTCGCTTTCTGTCTTTGAAGCTTGCCAGTCTGAGCCGCGACCGCTTGGATTTCAGGCGTCGCGGTCCTTGCATCATGCAGCATTACCCTAAGCACTATTGCGGCGTTTTCGGAATTTTTGGCCACCCCAACGCAGCCGAGCTCACCTACTATGGGCTGTACGCGCTACAGCATCGCGGCCAGGAGAGCGCCGGGATTGTCACCTCCGATGGACGAAATTTTCGCACCCACAAAGGAATGGGGCTGGTGTCACAGATCTTCAATGGCGAGGTGCTCCACGATCTGGTGGGAAAAATGGCGCTCGGGCACACGCGCTACTCAACCACCGGCTCCTCGCAGTTGAAGAATGCCCAACCGCTCACCGTGGACTGTGGTCGCGGTCAGATCGCCATCGCCCACAACGGCAATCTCACCAACGCCGCCTCGCTCCGCGAGGAACTGGAGACCCAGGGCTCCATTTTTCAAACCACGGTCGATAGCGAGATCATCCTGCATCTGCTGGCCCAGCCGGTGGGAGGCAATCTCCTGAACAATCTGATCCACACGCTCCATCGGATCGAAGGAGCCTATTCGCTTGCGATCATGACCGAGAACGAGCTGGTGGGGGTGCGCGATCCCTATGGCTTCCGTCCCCTCTGCATCGGGAAGGTCGATGACGCGTACGTGCTGGCCAGCGAGACCTGCGCCCTGGATCTGATCCACGCCAAATTCATCCGCGACGTCGAGCCCGGTGAAGTGGTTATCATCAACAACGACGGACTGCATAGCATCAAGGCTTTTCCTGAACAGGAGCGACGCGCCTTCTGCATGTTCGAGTATGTGTATTTTGCCCGTCCCGACAGCATCATCGCCGACCGCACTGTCTACAAGGTCCGCGTGGAGATGGGCCGCGAGCTGGCAAGAGAGAGTGGTGTGGAGGCGGATATCGTGGTGCCGGTGCCAGACAGTGGCAACTATGCAGCGCTCGGTTACTCGCTTGAGTCCGGCATTCAGTTCGAGATGGCGTTCATCCGGAACCACTACGTGGGACGCAGCTTTCTGCAGCCATCCCAGCTAATTCGCGATTTCAATGTGCGGGTGAAACTCAATCTCATCCCCGAGTTGGTGAAGGGCAAACGAGTCATCATCGTCGATGACTCGATCGTTCGCGGCACCACATGCAAGGCACGGGTGAATACACTCAAGGAAGCCGGGGCCAAGGAAGTCCATGTTCGGGTCAGCTGTCCGCCCCACATGAATCCCTGCGTTTACGGAATCGATTTTCCGGATCGTCGCAAGCTCATGGCCGCCAATTACACCGTGGACGAGATCCGAAAATATCTGAACGCAGATTCGCTCGCCTACCTGTCCCTCCCCGGAATGGTGAAAGCCACCGGTCATCCGAAGAGCTCTTTTTGCCTCGCCTGTTATGACGGGGTGTATCCAGTCGCTTTCGATCCGTCGCTCGACAAGGAAATCATCGAGCGTCGTCGAAATCGCATCGAAACCATGGGGGAGACTCTCGACAAACAGAAGCGTCAGATCCAGCTGATCTGAAACTTCCTCTCGATCCGTCCCCACTCGCTCAATCGAGGTCCAATCGACCCCAGTCCTCCGGCCTGCCCTGAACTCCGGAGCGGGGTGACCAGGCTAGGCGCGACTTGTTGATGTTTTCCCCCAATGCGGCCTTCTCCTTGTCTCCATCATAGATCAGGAGGTTGAATCCGATCCGTCGCGCATAGGGGATTCCGATCTCAGAGAATGGGATCGCGAGCCAGATCCGATAGCCGCGGCCGGTTCGCTGTGAGGTGATGCGCGTCTTGGGCGCGGTCTCCGCCACCGGGCCGGGATTTGCATCCGCGTCGCGTGCCGCTTTCACCACCCCTGTGGTGTCGAATGGAAAAATCCCCAGCTTGTAGCTGCCCAGCGCGTTCTCAGCCCCCGCCTGCGGATCCAAACAAAGCTCGATGGAGTCGGATCTCCAATGTCCCTTGATATCGTCCGGGGCGATATTGGTCACCACCACGTCATCGTTCACGAGAACATCGAAGAAGAGAGTCTTATTGCGCGTCGCCACCCGAAACGTGGCGCTGTTGTCGAGCGCATCGCGGACTTTTCCCTCCCAGACATTGGTGTGCGAGATCGACTGCCAGGGAATCGTTTCCCAACCTCGATCGCTCCCATCGATAGCGGGTTCCTCGCTGGCATGCGTCGCCCGCAGATGGGGCACAACATTCATGCGCAGGTTTCCAATGATCTCCGCGTTGTTTACGCGAGTCTTGGCAACCAAGGCCACAACGCCCAGCCCGCCATTGGGCGGTATGACTCGAAGGCTCACGACGCTTGAACGCCCGGGTTGAAGCCGATACCCGACAGAGGACGGTTTAAAAGACCATCCAGGCAAGGGGCTCAGTTCGACTTCGCCGGATACCTCCGTGCTCTGCAAGTTGGACACGGTGAGCTTGATTTCATTCGGCTCGCCAGCCACCACGGAAACGTCCGCCGGAATACGCCGCGCCACACCGTCCAGATCCTGATCGCGCACCCACCGCTGGTAGTTCGCAATAGCGGGGCGGGCAGCAAATTCCAGAACCAAACCGGGTGTGGCGACAGGCGCGAGCCGCACGGGAGCGGCACGTGCGGCCGTGACCGGCAGACCTCGGAAGAGGTCCTCTTCCGGCACCCAAGGGACCACACTCTTCACCAAATGAAACATCTGCGCGCGACGCATCCAGGGGCTCGACGCGAAGTTGTTCGTTCCTTGGGATCTGCCGAATCCTTGGGAACGATGCTGAGACAACGCCTCGCCAGCTGCCTGCCAGGCAAACCGCCCATCGGACAGCGCATTGGTGCTGGCGATCAAGGTTTGCTGCGGGTCATCCCAGCCGTTGTAGTAAAGCTTCCGCACCTGCCACACATGCAGCCCTTCCTTTGAGAGATGCTCTGGAAATCGTTTTGGGTCAGCTGCCGCCCTGAAGGCTTCGGTCGCCAGGAGCCCTGCCGCTTGGTGATTGCCATGCTGCCCGGCAGTCGGTGCGGGATTCATGGTGACGATCACCTCGGGTCGTAGCTCGCGGACCAATCGCACCAAGCCGCCCAGAGTTTCCTCCTTTTTCCATCGCTCCAGAGTGATCGCCAGACTCTCAGTATAGGCGAAGTCGGTACGGTCGAGGAAATAGCAGAACCGAATCCCCAATTTCTCCAAACATGCGCGAAGCTCGACTTCTCGCAGAATCCCCAGGGCGGCACCCGACTGGGTACCGACCATGTTCCCTCCTCCCTCCCCGCGCGTGCAGTAAACATTCGCGACGACTTTCCCCTGCCCCAGCGCGTAGTAAGCCAGAGTGGACGCCACTCCGGTTTCATCGTCAGGATGCGCGAATACCCCCATCAAGTCGGTCTTGAGTGGGTCGGAGGCGGGAGACTGGGCATTGGCAGAAATCGCACACCACGCCAGCGCCATCAGCAGCAAAGTCCGATGGAGGAATCGCAGGACGAGTAAATGCATCGGAATTTGTTAACCCAGCTCAGCAACGAGCTCAAGCCTACTTTCGGAAATCACTCGTGAGTTTCCGCGCGAACGCGCGCCTGATAGCCCTGCCACAGTTGAGTCACGAGAGCGTTCGCGGGCAGAGAACGCCCATCCAATGCCAGCCCTTCCACGATCCCGTGAGTGCTGGTGGAGAGAAAAACCCCGAGCGATTCGAACAACTCAGCCGGTCGGATCAATGCCTCGCGAAACGGAAGGGACATCTGCCCAGCGATCTCGATCACTGTAGCGCGCGAGACGCTCGGCAGCCCGCCTAGGCTGAGCGGCGGGGCACAGAGGCCGGTCGTATCGATCCAGAACAGACTGCTCGAGGTCGCCTCTGCGGCGTAGCCGTCCGCGGTCATCACGATGGCCTCATCGGCTCCGGCATCATCCGCCTCCATCCGCGCGAGAATCTGAGGCAGCTTGTTCGCGTTCTTGAAGGCTGAAAGCGCACTGGCCGGCGGAAGCACGAAGGCTGCAGTGTGCAGTTTCCAGCCCAGCGGACGGGCGGAATCGGCGTCCGCGGTTTCGCTCAAACTTAGAGCCAGAGTGGGACTTTTGGCCGATTTAGGAGAGTAACCGCGCGCTCCTGATCCACGCGACAGGGTGACTCGGAGAATTCCTTCCCGCACCCTATTGGCATGGACCAATTGGTGAATGACCTCAAGAAGTTCGGTCTCCGACGCCGGGCATTCGAGTTTCAAGCACGCCAAGCCGCGACAGAACCGCTCCCAGTGCGCGGGCCATCGAAACGGCCGACCCTGCGAGACTCGAATGGTCTCGAACAATCCGTCGCCATAGAGAAAGCCGCGATCAAAGACCGAGATCACGGCCTGTTCCGCCGGCACCAATCTTCCGTTCAGATAAACCATGTGAGCCATCCGCGGACAGTGTGGCCGCAGGATCAGGAGGGCGGGAAGGACGAAATGGTCCAGGGATGGGCCGACACGGCCCACACTACAGTCCGGCTTCTGTAGTGTCGTCCGTATCGGACGATCGGGGCGGGGGGATGGGCCGACACGGCCCACGCTACAGTCCGGCTTCTGTAGTGTCGTCCGTATCGGACGATCGGGGCGGGGGGATGGGCCGATACGGCCCACGCTACAGTCCGGCTTCTGTAGTGTCGTCCGTATCGGACGATCCGCCTGGGGAAGCTCAGAAGAAGAATCGCTGAAGGCCTTCCTGAATCTGTTGTCTCTTGCATTGGTCTGTGTTCTTTTCAAATCGCATGATCGCATCACGCTCTATTCTCAACCTGGCCTTCGCATTCGTATTCGCGATCACGACCCGTGCGGCGATACCGCTCCCCGCCACGATCTCCGTCGGTACGGACTCGCGCCCGCCAGCCGAAGGGGATTGGCTGCTCGCCAACCAAGTTCAGACGACAACCGTGACTCGAAATGGCGATGACACTGAGATCCTACTCTCGAATGGATTGATTGAACGTCGGCTGCGCATTTTTCCCAATGCCGCGACCGTGGCTCTGAACAATCTGCGATCCGGACATCGCTTCCTCCGCGCCGTGCGTCCCGAAGCGGAACTCACTCTGAACGGGCACGCCTTTCGGGTGGGAGGGCTGCAGGGTCAACCTGACCTGGCCTATCTGGCTGCGGAGTGGATCCCGAGACTGACCAACGATCCCAATGCGTTTCAGGTCGACGGCATCCAACTCGGTGCCCCGGCGGCTCCGCTCTCCTGGAAACACAAGCGCCATAACGCTGCCCTCCCCTGGCCTCCACCGGGTCGGACGGTATCCCTTTCTTTCCACGGCCCCACCGAAGACACCCGCGCGGTCCAGGTCGTGGTCTATCACGAACTGTATGACGGCATTCCGGTGGCAGCGAAATGGTTGACCGTCAGCAACGGCACCAGCCGGACTTTGATCATCGATCGATGTATCAGCGAAGAACTGGCCGCAGCGGAGCCGGACTCTGCCGTGGACACCCGGGAACGTCACCAGTGGGTAACTCCCGCCATCGACATCTTGAGCGACTACATGTTTAAAGGAATGGATCCCGCGACGGCGGGGCGTGTCGCTTCCTGGGAACCCGATCCTGCCTACACCACTCAGGTGAGTTATGAACTCCAGACTCCCTGCTTGCTGCTCTGTCGTCCGATGGTTGGCCCAGGAATAAGTCTGAAGCCCGGAGAAACCTACACCAGCATTCGAACCTATCTGATTCCGCACGACTCCGCAGAACGGGAGCGCCGGGGATTGGCACTGCGACGAGTTTGGCGCTCGCTCGCTCCCTGGATCACTGAGAACCCGATCATGATGCACGTCCGGAGCGCGCGCACGGACCTGTTCCGCGCAGCCGTAGATCAATGCGCGGAGGTGGGATTCGAAATGATCATCTACACCTTTGGCAGCGGACTCGAGATGGAGAACCAAGACCCGGTGTATCTCGCCAAGGTGAAGTCCGACATCGACTACGCTCACATCAAAGGAATCGAGGTGGGGGGCTACTCGCTGTTCAGCAGCCGTCGCATCGACGACGCCAACGATGTCATCAATCCCGCCACCGGCAAACCCGGCGGCGCCATTTTTGGAAACGCGCCGTGCTTGGGAAGCAAGTGGGGACTGGAGTATCTGCACAAGATTACCAATTTCCTCGCTCAAACGGGCATGGACCTTCTCGAACATGACGGCCCGTATCCCGGCGATATCTGCGCCTCCACCGTTCATCCAGGGCATCACGGGCAGGCGGATTCACAGTGGGAGCAATGGAAGCTCAGCGTCGGACTCTATTCCTGGTGTCGTGAGCAGGGCATTTATATCAATCAACCGGACTCCTATTTTCTCGTCGGAGGAAACAAGACCGCGATGGGCTATCGCGAGTCCAATTGGTCACTTCCTCGAGCGCAGCAGTTGATCCACGCCCGGCAGAATGTCTTCGATGGCACCTGGAACAAAACTCCAAGCATGGGCTGGATGTTCGTCCCATTGACGGAGTATCAAGGCGGCGGAGATGCCGCGACTCTCGAACCGCTCAAGGACCATCTGCACGAATACGAGCTTCACTTCGCCAATACCCTCGGGGGGGGTGTTCAGGCCTGCTGGCGCGGACCTCGCCTTTACGACTCCGACGCAACAAAACAGGTGGTGAAGAAGTGGGTGGATTGGTTCAAGAAACACCGGGACATCCTGGAGTCGGATCTGATCCATGCTCAGCGTGCCAATGGACAGGATGTGGATTCCTATCTTCATGTGAATCCAGTGCTCCCAGAAAAAGGGCTCGCCGTGTTGTTCAACCCTCTGCCAGAGCCCGTTCACAGAACTGTGAAACTCCCGTTGTACTACTCCGGTCTCGCAGGGTCGGCGCGCTTCCGTCAGCAGGACGGCCGAGCCCATCGCGTGCCGCTGGATCGTCAGGGCAATGCCACCATCACCGTAGATCTCCCGGCGCAGGGAGTGACCTGGTACACCATCGAATGATACCCATCACCCCGCTTCGCGCGTTCGTCATCCTCCTCACTCTCTGCCTCCTGGCCCCGCGCGCCAAGGCGCTCGAATTGTATGTGGCCCCCGAAGGCAGCGACACACAGAGCGGTTCGCGCTCCAAACCTTTCGCCACCCTTCAGCGAGCACGAGACGCGATTCGAGCCGCGCAGCCTCTGCGCGAGTCCATGACGGTTTGGATCGAGCCGGGCCGCTACTCGATGGCAGCTCCGCTCCGCCTCGTCCATGAGGACTCCGGGACCCGCCGATATCCCATCCACTACCGAGCCCGTCATCCTCACAGCGTCACGCTTTACGGCAGCCTTCTGCTTCGGCTCGAGTGGAAGCCCTATCGCGGTGCGATCGTTCAAGCAACGGTGCCGCCGGAGGTCGAGTCGCAGGTCGATTTCGACCGTCTCTTCTTGAACGGAATCGCATTGCCCATGGCTCGCTATCCAAACGAAGACCCTCAAGCCAAATACTTCCACGGCACCGCAGCAGATGCTATCAGCGCAGAACGTGCACGACGATGGAGTCATCCCGAAGACGGTTACGTTCACGGGCTGCACCAGCACGAGTGGGGTGATTTCCACTATCGGATCCTGGGACTCGACGCGCAGGGCGTTCCCAGACTCGAAGGGGGCTGGCAGAACAATCGACGCATGGGTCTGCACGAGCGGCACCGCTTTGTGGAGAACCTGTTCGAAGAACTCGACGCCCCAGGTGAGTGGTTTTTCGACCGACGTTCGCACACTTTGTTTCTACTCCCTCCTCACGACGTGGATCCTCAGCGGGCGTTCTTAAGCGTGTCGCGGGGCGAAACGCTGATCGAATTGAAAGGCGACTCGCAACGTCCCGTCCGCTTTGTGAATTTCGAAGGGCTCAGCTTTGCCGAGACCCGCAGAACTTTCATGAAAAACCGGGAGCCGCTGCTCCGCAGCGACTGGACCACCTATCGGAGCGGGGCGATCGTGTTCCACGGCACTGAGGATTGCTCTATGTTGGACAGCTCGCTGACCGCCATTGGCGGTAACGCGCTTTATGTGGATGGATATAATCGTCGCGTGAAAGTATCCGGCTGCAGGATCAGCGATTGTGGCGCGAGCGGCATCTGTTTTGTGGGAAACCCGGATGCGGTCCGGTCGCCCAGCTTCGAATACAGTGAATCGTTACCGATCGAGAAAATCGATCGCACGACAGGTCCTCAGTCCTCGAATTACCCTGGGGAGTGCCGGGTGGAGGACACTCTTATCCAGCGCTGCGGCCAGGTCGAGAAGCAGAGCGCCGGGGTTCAGATTGCAATGTCTCAGGAAATCACGATTCATCGCTGCACACTCCATGATCTTCCCCGCGCCGGAATCAATATCGGGGATGGATGCTGGGGCGGCCACGTGATCGAGGGCTGCGACATTTTTGACACGGTGAAAGAAACCGGAGATCACGGATCGTTCAACTCCTGGGGACGCGACCGCTACTGGCTGCCGGATATCGAAGCCGTCAACCAGAGACGCATCAAGTATCCGGAGCTCACCGCCGAACTGGATGCAGTGAAACCGACCTTTATTCGACACAATCGATGGCGCTGTGACCATGGCTGGGACATCGATCTTGATGATGGCTCGAGCAATTACGTCATCGAAAACAATCTCTGCCTGAACGGGGGCATCAAGTTGCGGGAGGGGTTCCATCGGGTGGTGCGCAACAATATCATGGTGAACAACTCCTTTCATCCCCATGTGTGGTTCAGAGACAGCGGGGATGTCTTCAAAAACAACATCGTCATGCGTCCCTATGCTCCGATCGGGATGCCCAAGGCCTGGGGCTCGGAGATCGACCGCAATCTTCTGCCCGATGCGCTCAGTCTTATCCGGAACCAGGAGCGCGGCCTCGATAATCACTCCCGAGCGGAGCGCGCGCGGTTCGTGGCACCCAAGCGCGGAGATTTCGCTCTCCGCCATAGCCAAGCGCTTCGCGAGATCGGATTCCAAAACTTTCCCATGAACGAATTTGGAGTGATCCGTCGTCACTTGCGGGCGGAAGCCGGTTCTCCCGTCTTCCCGGATCCGAAGTTCAACGAGGAAGCGGTCGCGGAGGACGACGAACCCGCCGTGTCGTGGATAGGGGCTCGTGCCAAAGGAATTCGCGGACCCGGCGAGGTTTCTGCGGCGGGCCTGCCTGGACAGATCGGAGTCGCGTTGCTAGCCGTGCCTGAGGGGAGCATGGCCTTCAGGCTCGGTTTTCGAACTCGGGACGTCGTCCTCAGTGTGGGCGAAAAACCAGTCAACGACGCGAAACAGCTGCAGCGAATCACCCAGACAATCCCCTCCGGCAAAGAGGCAAAGGTCAGGGTATTTCGCAACCAACGATCCGAATCGATCCTGTTCCACGAAATCAATTGAACGGATCGGGAAACGGGCAGGGCCGGGCCCGGATCGTCCGATACGGACGACGCTACAGAAGACAACCAACGGAACGGGGAGGGCCCGAAGATTCGAGAACAATAGGGAGGACAGAAATATCCGGTCGGCAGAGCGGGAGCGGGCCCATATTTCTGTCCCGATATTTCTGTCGTAAATCCCCCTCCAAAAGAGCCGCGCTGGGCGTCCACCAACCCAGCGCGGCATGAGGGCGGGCAGACCCCAGATTTGCCCCCACCGCTCAGCAGCCCGTTAAGGCTTCGGGCCGACTGGATGGGTCGTCG
>JAYTTC010000075.1:0-2685 GCA_043745255.1 Verrucomicrobiales bacterium | reverse complement strand
ATGAAACCGGTTTTTCTGAGGCGACTCTGCGCGAGGGGTTGGATGGTTTTTTCCGACAGCTCACTCCGGAGAATCTGCAATCGCTCTTAGCCCAGGATCTCGGCTCGATCCAGCGACTCGACTCGTTCTCACAAACTTCCCATGAGCTTCAGGAACGACGCTCCTCCTGGGCGCAAGGTCCCGAGCTGCTAGCCCACATCGCCGCGGGCAATCTTCCGAATCCCGCCCTCTCAAGTCTGGTCCTGGGTCTTCTCACCAGATCCGGCCAGTTCATGAAATGCAGCCGCGGTGCCGCGTTCATTCCGAGACTCTTCGCCCATTCCCTCTACGAGCTCGATCCCAAGGCGGCATCCTGTCTTGAGATTGCCCAATGGCCCGGTGGAAATCACGCACTGGAAGCAGCGCTTTTGGAGGAAATTAACTGCCTTACTGCCACAGGAAGCGAAGAGACCTTGGAGGATCTCCGGAAGCGGATACCGGCGCATGTTCGGTTCCTGGGGTATGGACATCGCGTGAGCTTCGGTTACGTCACCTCGGAATCCATTTCTGGTTACACCGCAAAAAAACTAAGCGCGCGCGCGGCATCGGATATTGTTGCCTGGGATCAGCAAGGCTGCCTCTCGCCGCATATGATCTATGTCGAACAACGCGGCGGAGCTACCCCGGAAGGGTTTGCCGAACAGCTGGCACAGGAGCTCGAGAGGCGCGAGACACTGACGCCGCGTGGAGCGCTCTCGATCGAGGAGTCGGCGGCGATCGCAGCGCGACGATCGTTCTACGAAGTGCGCACTGCGCACAATCCTGACTGCAAGCTCTGGTGCAGCCGGAACTCCACAGCGTGGACGGTGGTTTACGAGAACGACCCCCTGTTCCAGGTCTCGTGTCTCAACCGGTTCATCCATGTGCGTGCGGCGAGTGATTTGGACGAAGTGTTACGTCACGCGGAATCAGTGCGAGGGCGTGTCAGCACGGTGGGTTTGGGGGCGAGCGCAGAACAGACGCCGGCGCTTGCCCAGCGGCTGGCACGATGGGGAGTGACCCGGGTATGCCCCCTCGGAAGTATGCAAAATCCCCCGCTCACCTGGCGTCACGATGGCCGGCCGGCCTTGGCAGATCTCGTTCAGTGGACCGATTGGGAACAATGAAACTGGAACTTCGAAAAACATTTCAATTTGAATCCGCGCATCGGCTGCCTCAGCTGTCTGAGGGGCATAAATGCCATCGACTGCATGGGCATAGTTTCCAAGCAGAGATCGTAGTAGAAGGGGAATGCGACCCACGGCTGGGGTGGGTGATGGACTACGCGGAGATCTCTGCAGCCTTCAAACCGATCTGGGAGCAACTCGACCACAACTATCTCAACGAGATCCCAGGATTAGAAAATCCGACGAGCGAAAAGATCGCCGTCTGGATTTGGCAGCAGCTTCGACCCCAGTTGCCGTTGCTGAAGGAAATCGTGATCGCCGAGACCTGTACGGCTCGCTGCGTCTATCGAGGAGACTGAGAGCCACGGCCGCAGAACCTGCCCCATGGCGAAGGATTTTGTCTGTCCTCGCGTGGTTCACGCGCCACTCCGTCCCTCCCGATCCCTTAGGGGTTCGCCTTCAGTTTCGCCACGGCGTCCTTCATCTCCTCGAGATGGGTCTCCGCTTTCGGATTGTCAGTGACATGAGCGATGGTGCCATCTTTACGGATCAGGAAGCTAACCCGCCGGGCCAGACTCTTTCCAACCATCTTGGCACCGTAAGCCTCTGTGATCTTGCTATCGGTGTCGGCCACCAGCGGGAAGTTCAGGGCATGCTTGGCAATAAAAGCTTTATGGCTCGCCTCGTCATCGACGCTCACACCAATCACTTCAACTCCGTCTTTCTTGAGCTCGCCGATACGGTCGCGTAAACCGCAAGCTTCCTTAGTACACCCGGGGGTATCATCCCTCGGATAGAAATAGAGCAATACCGAATGCTGCTTCAGTGCTTTGGCGAGGCTCCAGGTCTTACCGTCCTGGTTCTTGCCTTCGACCATAGGCGCTTTCTCGCCCGTCTTCGGGGTTTCGGCGGCAGCGGCGTGCAGTGCCATCCATAGGCAGAGGGATGCGCCCATGGCCACGATCCATTTGAGTGCTTTGTTCTTCATAGCGTGTCGAAATTTCGTTCTCGTTTAATGCAACGAGATGATCTGACGCGTGCGAACCGACTTCTCTTCAGCCTCGCACAACTCTAATGCGGCAATCCCATCCTGGGCGGTCACCCGATCCGGCAACCGATTCTCACGAATGCAGTCCACGATGTGCTGGATTTCACCGACATAGCCATCGGCCCCCGGGCATACGATGATTTCCGGCTCCGCCCCGTCCGCCAATAGCCTCAGTGCAGAATCTCCTCGCGAGAGATCGTAATCGAGGGTCGCACGCTCGAAAACAGCGGTATACGACATGTTGAATCCAAAACCTGGATTCATCGCCCATCCTCCTTCAGCAGTCACGCAGGCTCCCCCGCTCACCTCATACTGAGTCATCACGTGGTCGACCGCGCCGCTCACGCGGCTGAATCCGGTTGAGAAGACCGATTGCGGGCGACCAAAGCAGAATTGAACGAAGTCGGCATCGTGGATGTGCAGATCCAACAGAGCGCCGCCCGACTTCTGTCCATCGAGAAAATTCCCCTGGCCCCATCCGGGTGGCTGGGC
>JAYTTC010000074.1:0-9965 GCA_043745255.1 Verrucomicrobiales bacterium | reverse complement strand
GGGCTGGCCTGTAGCACCGATACGCAGCGGACCCGCAGCATTCTGATCTGCGGGAACAGAGAGGCGGGCACCCGCGGGAGAGAAAACGATCACCGTCGCGGAAAGAGGCGGAAAAGTTTCCGAAAACGCTGAGGAAACCCCAGCGCGTGGCGTTTCTGATACATCAGTTAACCCCGCGTGGGTGCGAGCCGCCTCGTCCTGAGGAACTCCGTATCGATAGAGCACGGCGCTGGTGTCAGGAACAAACCCTTGCAGCTCGATGGAAGCGGTGGAGGGGCTGCTCGCCGATTTGTTGATCACCAGCAAGGTCAGCGTCCCGTGGGTCCGCCGAGCCGCATACACAGACAGCAGGCTCCCGATCCCACCGATCGGGGAGCTTGCACTGGTCAGCATAACATCCCCGCCGCGGGCAAAATTCTTGAGGAGTTTGGCCGCGTAAAATGAGGGATGACGTTCGCCACGCCGGGAAATCATTCCGTAATCCCCGTAGTCACGCCAACCATAGAGCGATGCCTCGTTGTTGTTACTTTCATCACTGTTTCGAAAATCCCACCAGATCAGGGATCGGAACTCGGTCTTGAGCAACTGACCTGTGCTGTCCACAAGATAGAGTGCATTGATCAAACTGGTGGTCTGCTTTCCAGGATTGTAGGAGACGGAGTTGTTCTCGGTGCACATTAACTCCACCTTCGTTCCCTCGGCACCAAGATAGTCGGTCAGCTGGCGACGCAGGTCTGTGGCATCGGAGGACCAAACGGTTGTGGAGGTCAGAAGGCCCGCATCCGATTCCTGCCCTGGCTCCTGGGGATACCGATGATGAATCAGAAAATCCGGAGTCACTCCGATTGACTTGAGGGTACTTAACAATACCGGGGTCCAGCCGTTGTGCTTCGATCGGGTTCTTGGGTTCAGGGCCGGATGGTCGGAGTACCCGTTTGAGAAAGAGTCCTCCCCCGGACTGACCGGCACTCCGACCCGAATGGTCGGATCGGCACCTTTCATCGCGGTGATGAAGCTCTTGGCCCGATTGGCATAGGTGAAGGCGTCGTTCGGTCGCGCGTTCGTATCGTGTTCCCAAGTTCCGTAATTCTCATTCCCAATTTCCCAGTTCTTGAACCCGTATCCCTTGGTCTTATTGGCGTAGTAGACCCAGTTGGAGGCTTCCAGCGCGGTTCCCGATCCGTAGTTGACAGTGATAAAGACCTGAGCGGCGATATTGGTGGCGATATGCGCGAAACGATCGAAGGAAGTCGTCCATGTCCAGACGTTGCTGCCCGAGGAATTGGAAGCAAAGTGATAGTCGTCCGCAGTGGATCCGCCCGGAAAGCGCAACGCCTGCATCTCGCTCTCTCGGAGGAGTGACAGGGTGGTCGCGGTATCGAATTCCGTGTCCCATACGGCGGTGTTCACGCCAAAGACTCGGGCATCGATGGATCTGAGGGGCTGGCGAGCGTCCACCGTGACTTGGGAATCGAGAGCCGTCGTGCGAGATCCTGCGAGGAGGAGACCTGCGAAAACGCAGTGGCTGAAACTTTTGCCGAAAGCGATAAGGTATCGGTTGGACGACATCTGGGGGGCAAACTAGCATTGAGAAAAGACGAGCGCCATAAGGGAGGAGTTTTTTCTGCGGATGATTCCACGCTTTTCTTCATTTTAACGAATCCGATGACGATGGAAAATCATGAGGAAACGCATCGCCATTGCGCTATTCGTCGTCGCCATGGGACAGATCGTTTCCATTTCCGTGTCCGAACAAATGTACTCGGCACCGCACTCCTCGGCGACGACCCACTGGACGCTTCCGATCATGATGATCCTGGTGTCGACTCGCCTGGTCAGGTCCTGACGGGAATTGAGTGAGGTTTTCCTTTTCGTCGCATCGTCGATGCGATTTGATCCCTCCATGAAGCCACCGCTGCTCAGTTCGCTCACGATTTGTCTCATCCTGGGACTGTTGCATTCCACCACCTCCCATTCTGCTGCGGCAGGGAAAGTAATCCCTCGGCCCATCCCCCTATGGTCTCAACTCGCTCCCGGTGATGCCGCTCCCACGGAAGTGGAGAAGGACATGAGTGCTCCTACCGACGGTCTCGTGGCAGGCAAACGCTTAATCCGATTAGGGAACGTCTCGCAGCCCACTGTGACGTTCTACCCAGCGCCTCGCAGAAAGTCGAACGGAGCCGCCGTCTTGGTTTGCCCAGGAGGTGGGTATCATATTCTGGCGATGGATCTCGAAGGCTCCGAGGTTTGTGAGTGGCTCAACTCCATCGGGGTCAGCGCGGCGCTGCTGAAGTATCGCGTGCCCGTGCGCAAGGATCGGGAGCGCTACGCAGCCCCGCTCCAGGACGCCCAACGTGCCCTGAGTCTGGTCCGGCAGCACGCGACAGAGTGGAACATCGACTCGAAACGGATCGGGATTCTCGGATTCTCAGCCGGAGGCCACCTCGCCGCGCTGACCAGCAATCATTTCGAACAACGCACCTACCTTCCCATCGATGCCGCTGATCAACTCAGCTGCCGACCCGATTTTTCTGTTCTGGTTTATCCGGCCTACCTCACCGTCGAGAAAGAAGGGGATCGGATCGCCCCAGAAATCACCCTTTCCGCCAACACGCCTCCGACCTTTATCGTGCAAACGGAGGACGATAGCGTCCGAGTGGAATCGGGTCTCTTCTATTACCAGGCCCTGAAAAAGTTGAAAGTTCCCGCCGAGATGCATCTTTATGCCACCGGAGGCCATGGGTATGGGCTGCGCCCCACCTCCGAGGCGGTGACCCACTGGCCGGAGCTGGCGGGGGATTGGATGCGTCGATTGGGTGTGCTGAGCAAAGCTAAGTGATGGAGCTTGAAAGGTGACCCACACCCATGGGATCAAAAGCCATTTTCCGCTCGTGCGCTGCGTTCCTGGGGCTGGTGTTGACCGGCTGTTCTGCACTCGTCGCGGCGGACCCCGAGGAAGGAATCCAGTTGGAGCTTCGGATCCAGGAGACGACACCGCAGTTGCGCGGGACATGGAAAACACTACCGGATCGCGAGGGAAATCGCGCTGGCCCAAAACGCACCTGGTTTACCATCCGGCTTCGGATGCCAAAGGGTCGAGACCGGCAGTTCTCCAGACCCGCCGATCAGTTTCCAGATCTCTTCGTTCGACGTGCCCCGGACGGTCCGCTCCGGTTTGAAGTCGAGTCCGACGCGGGCGTCCTCCATTTCGAGGGAGAGCGTTCGGACGAAAAACTCAATGGAGTCTTCCAGTTTCGTCCGGTCGCATCGTTCACTCAGGAAGTCAGCCCGCTGTTTTCCGAACCGACTCAACCGATTCAATGGCTACTGCTCGCACTGTCCAATGCCAAGGCCTCGGAGATCGTCGGCCTTGCGTCCACCGGCCTTCGTTGTTCAGCAGAGGGCTATCTAACCCTGAAGAGCCACGGCGTGCAGCGTGAGTATGTGCAGCCACTCCTTCAGAGCGGACAGAACTTCGATGTGGAGGCCATCGCGAGAATGCGCGATCACACTGTTCCGTCCGGGTTGCCGAGCGCAATGAGGAAGGCGGGATACGATTTCAAGGTGAGCGATTACTGCTTGCTCCGTGACCACACGGTCTCCGCCGCTGAAGCGGGAGTGTGGCGAGAGTCAGGATATATGCTTTCGGCGACGGACCTCTGTCGCCTCCGCGATCATGCCGTGTCCTCGGAATACTCGACGATCCTTCCACCGGCTTCCTTTCATTTGAGCCTCGAGGACTTCATTCGGCTTCGCGACCACGGCGTGGCCCCCGCTGAGGTCGCGGCGTGGAAACGGGCCGGGTTTGAGCTGAACTCAGTAGAAGTCTGCCGACTGCGCAATCACAGCGTGACGGCCGACTACGGAAGATCTGTGAAAGAGGCCATCGACGTGATCACGGTGGACGAACTGATTCGGCTGCGCGGCCAGGGCGTTCCCGAAGCCTATCTGCGACAGATGCTCGAGATCGATCCCCGGCTGAAGGTTGCAGATCTGATCCAACTCCGAACTCACGCGGTGGATTCCGGCTATGTCAGGGCATGGCGAGATGCGGGCTGTGATTTCAAGATTCAGGAACTGGTGCGTCTCCGTGATCACGGCGTGCCGGTGACCTATGCGCGCGTCGTCCATTCGACAAAAAACCAACCGATCTCCGTGTCGACTCTCATTGAGCTTCACAACAAGGGACTGAGCCCAGCCGCAGTGCGACAGATGCGCGAGTGAGGTGTGCAAGAACTTGGCACCTCGCCAGGTTGATCACACCGTGAGGAAGCGCTTCACCACATCGTCCTTGAGCCTAGCGATCGGCCCCTCGGCGACGACCGAGCCGCGCTCCATGACGTAAAAGCTATCTGATACATCGAGGCAGAAATCGAGATATTGCTCCACCAGGAGAATGCCAATCTTTCCCTCGGCTTTGATCTTGAGAAGGGTCTCGCCGATCTGATCGATAAGCGAAGGCTGGATTCCCTCGGTCGGTTCGTCGAGGAGCAGAATCTTGGGTTCGCTCAGAAGCGCGCGCGATCGCCAATTGCTGCTGCTGGCCGCCACTCAGCACTCCTCCCTTGCGCCCCAGCATCTCCTTGAGCACGGGGAAGAGTTCATAGATCCGATCGACCTGACCCTTCGCCTTGGCCCCGTGAACGACCAAGCTGAGATTGAGGTTCTCCCACACGGTCAGGTGCGGAAAAATATCCCTGCCCTGTGGGGCCGACATTTCCAATTTGAGAAAGACAGGCGCCAGCCATGCCCGCGAGTCCGGAACCAAAAGCGAAAGTCACCCTGTTGACTCGTTCGGTCCGCACTCCGAGGCAGCAGGCCATGTTGCAGTTCTGCTTCACCGCGCGCACCTGCAAGCCCATACTGGACTTGCTGAGAAGTGAGCCGATCTGCAAGTTTTTGCGCAGACTGACCGCAATGGAATCAGCCGCAACTGCTGCTGGGGCCGGGTGCCTCAAAGCGTGGAACCAGTCTGGTAATCGCCTAACCGACATGCATGCCTTCCTCCTCCTGCCATGCCTAGGTCGGGGTGCTCTTTACTTTTCCGAGTCACTCGGTGGGAATCGGACCGACTTGACGGTGGTGTAGCCGTCTCCCGCAGGGATCAGTGCAAGCAAGGACAGGTGTCGATCCCGATTCACGATCTTCAAGCTTCGCTCAAGCCCCAAAACACAGAACGCGGTATCCAAGCCATCACTTCGAGTGGCCGAATCCGCGATCACCGTCACCTGGATCCGATTGGTAAGTCCGAGTCCAGTCCACGGATTGACGATGTGGGAATAGCGAACGCCTCCCAGTTCAACGAACTGCTCGGTATCGCCCGAGGTTGAGACGCCCACGTTGTGCAGCAGGAGCAGTTCTCCGATCACATGGGTCTTCCCAGTCGGTTCCCCCACGCGCACGCGCCACCCCCGCTCCGCGGGCGGAGCCTCACCGATAGCGAGATCCCCACTCGCGGCCACAAGGGAACGCCGAAGCCCATGTTCGCGCAACACCTTCAGCGCCGCGTCGGCAGCGTACCCCTTTCCAATTCCACCCAGATCCAAACGCATCTCTGGAAGCCGCAAGAGCGCGGTTCGGTGTCGCTTATCGAGAACCACATTGGTCCATCCGAGCACGGCCTGCGCTTCGGCCAATCGGGAAGGATCCGGATACTCGCGCTGTCGGCGAGCACGTCGCCACACTTGAACCAATCGACCCGAGGTAATGTCGAAAGCTCCCTCGGTCAGACGGGAGGCCTGCTCCGAGGCGCGCAGAACTTCAAATAACTCAGAACTCACCGAATGCGCCACCGTCGCCGGGAGCCTGCACAATCGGAGCAGTTCACTCTCTGGGTCGTAGTCGGTCATGACTCGCTCCAGTAGGTCGACCCGTTCAAAGGCGGCCTTCACCGCAGTCTCCGCCTTCGAGCGCTCTGGCGCATAGCAGACGATCGTCCAAAGGGTGGCCATGTGTGGCTCGGAGAATTCGAAGCGGTGCAGCGCCTCCGCGGCGGTAACCTCCTTCGAAGCCACGAGCAGTAGGGTCGTCAGGGCGACGAGCCATCGTTGTCTCGTGGGACGCGCAGGGAAGATCGGTAAACGGAGGGATCGCATAGGACACGCCGACGGCATCCAAAAAAACAAAACGCCCGCGGTTCCAAAACCGCGGGCGTTGCGAGTGGGTTCACTCAAAATACCGTCGACTTGCCCGGGACAGCACGGGGATACATGCCATCTTCACCGGGAAGCACCTTCGGCGAGGCATCCCATGCCAAATCTTTGGGCATGGTCTCGATCGGAGAGTTCAAGGCCTGATCCCACTCGACGACCTTGCCCGAGTAAGTGGCCATCCGTCCGAGGATGGCAGTGAGAGAACTCTTCGCGCCGTTCTCCGCCTCATTGTAGGGACGGTCATTTCGAATGGCGTCGAACAGATCGTCATGCTCCTGCTGATAGGGATCCTTCGGGGGATTGGTCTTATCGGCACGGAACCGCCAGGCGCTGTCGCCGCTGATAATATGATTCCCCACATCGCAGGTTCCCTTGGTGCCGACGACATGCTCGGAAACGCTGTTCCAGCAGTTGAGGATGTGACGGCACTGGCTCGAGAGACGCGAGCCGTCCGCATACTCGTACTCCACCGCATGGTGATCGAAAATCTCACCGTAATCCTTACCCTTGCGGACCTCGCATCCGCCCAGGCCGTGCGCGCGGATCGGATAGGAATTTTTCACCCAGTTAATGACATCGAGATTATGGATGTGCTGCTCAACGATATGATCTCCGCAGAGCCAGACGAAGTAGTACCAGTTCTGCATCTGATACTCCATTTCGGTGAGCGGACGGCCGAACTTGGCCTCAAGATCCTTGCGGGGCTTCACCCAGGGCGTGCTGCCGTTCCAATAAGCGCGCATGGCAACAATATCCCCGATGGCACCGTCGTGCAGACGCTTTATGGTCTCAAGATAACCGGTCTGGTGATGGCGTTGGAGGCCCACTCCCACCTTGAGATTCTTTTTCTTTGATTCCGCAGCTGCAGCCAGAAAGCGACGCACGCCCGGCCCATCCACCGCCACGGGTTTCTCGGTAAAGATGTGTTTCCCTTGACGAACCGCTTCTTCGAACATCATCGGCCGGAAGCCAGGAGGGGTCGCGAGAATCACCACGTCCGCCAGAGCGATCGCCTGCTTGTAGGCCTCGAACCCGACGAACTTATGGTCCTCGGGAACCTCAATCTTGTCCGAATGATCTTTCTTCAGAAGGTTGAGGCTGGCCTCCATCCGGTCTTTGAAAACATCAGCCACGGCAACCAGCTTGATACCGCCCTGTGTGCTGAGGGCCTGACTCGCAGCGCCGGATCCGCGACCGCCACAACCGATCAACGCAATTTTCAAGGTATCACCCGGAGAGGCTCCCAGCGCGAAGCGCTCGGGGGTCAAAGTGCTGACGAGAGCGCCGCCTGCAACCAGTGCGGAGCTGGATTTAAGAAAGTCGCGACGCGTCACGGGCGTCACGAGGGGGGAGGATTCAGAATCGTTCATGGGTAGCATTCAGTTGTGCGATGGGCATTCGACGCATGACGCAACAGAATTTATTCACGCACCGAGCGATCGGGATTCGTGCGGAATCATGCGCAACATTGGAATGGGTGAAAATCTAGGCATCGATCCCGCCCAATTCAAGCAACACCTCTGCGTGAAGGAACAGAATCTGCGAAAATCTGCGTAATCTTTGGACCGATCCGGCTCAGTCTTCGGAGAAGAGGTACTCCAGATCGTCCTTCGACAGGCTGCGCGCGAAGCCCTCTTCGCCGAGGACATCCGAGATGGTCTTGGCCTTGCGCTGTTGCAGCTCCCAGATCTTTTCCTCAACCGTTCCGGGCGCGATCAATCGATACGCATGCACGGTACGCGTCTGACCAATCCGGTGCGATCGATCGATGGCCTGGGCCTCCACGGCCGGGTTCCACCACGGATCGTAGAGGATGACATAGCTTGCATTGGTCAGATTGAGGCCTGTCCCGGCCGCCCGGAGGCTGAGCAGGAAGACCCCGGGTCGAGTGTCGTTCTGGAATTCCTGAACGATGTTCTGACGTTCCTTCGACTCGCCGGTGAGTATGTGCGTGGGGATGTTGCGGATGACGCACTCGGCCTCCATCAGTTTCAGCATCTGAACAAATTGACTGAAAACGAGAACCTTCTGTCCCTCTTCGAGCAAGGGCTCAAGGAGCTCGAGCAGCGTCTCGGTCTTCCCTGAGGCCGTGTCGCTGCCCACCAGACGGGGGTGGCAGCAGATCTGTCGCAGCCGGGTGAGCGCGGCGAGCACATGAATCTTGCTCTTCATCAGCCCCTTCTCGGCGACTGCCTGCATGATCTGATCGCGGCTGCGGCGCAGCTCGGCCAGATACAGCTTGCGCTGCTCCTCGCCTAACTCGCAATCGCGTCGCACTTCGATTCTCTCGGGAAGGTCCTTGGCTACCTGTCGCTTGAGCCGACGCAACATCAGAGGACGAAGCTTTGAGGAAAGGCGCTTTCTCGCGATCCGTTGAGCGGACTCTCCCTCCTCCCCTTCTGCTTGCAGATCGTAGGTATGGGCGAAGTGTTCCTGGCTGCCAAGATAACCGGTCTGCACGAAGTCCGTGATGCTCCACAGATCGAGCAGACGGTTTTCGAGGGGCGTTCCGGTGAGGGCAAGGCGTTGATCCGCCTTGAGCTGCTTGACCGACTGGGTGACCTGCGCGGTTGGATTCTTGATGAATTGCGCCTCGTCCAGAATCAGTGCGCCAAAAGGAAATTTCTGCAAGGCCTCGAGATCGCGCCGGAGCAGTGCGTAGTTGGTGACGATCAGATCATGCTGGGGAATCTGCTTCCGCAAATTATGCCGAGCCGATCCGCTCTCCAGGACGAGAACGCGCAGATGCGGGGCAAAACGATTGGCCTCGCGACGCCAGTTGTGGAGCACCGAGGCTGGACAGATCACGAGGGCCGGCTTGGGGTCCTTGCTGTTGCGCTCATGCAGCCAGGTCAGCCAAGTCAGCGTTTGAAGCGTTTTTCCCAAACCCATGTCGTCGGCCAGAATTCCGCCGAGACCGAGTCGAGTGAGATGACAGAGGAAGGAGAATCCCTCCTTCTGATAGGGCCGCAATTCGGCATCGACTTTCTTGGGAATGGCGATTTCTGGAACCCCCTCGAAACCGGAAAGTCTTTTGCGCAAGGTCTTCGCCTCCGCGCTGTCGCCAAAGCGCTTCAACGAGTTGTCGTCCAGATGCGCCGCCTGCTCCAACCCCACCTTTTGAGGAGTGGCGCTCAGATTCTCGAGTCCGATGTCCGCAATCGCCTCGTGGGCCTGGGCCACGGCACGGGTGTCGAGCTCCACCCATCCGGCGTCCGGAAGTTTCACGAACCGACTGGTGGCACTGGACAACCGCTGGAGATCCGCAGGGGTCAGCTTCAGCCCCTCCTGCTCCCACTCCGCCGACACGGTGAACCAGTCGATCCCGCTCCCCTTGACGAGCAAGGTGGGGCGCATCTGGCGAGGCGATAGGAACAGCCGTTGGAAGGCCTGGTTTCCAAGGTAGTCGGCCTGGCCCGGTCGCTGCTGCCAAACCGCCGCCAGCGCGGCTAGAAAGTTTTCATTCGCATCCCCGATCCAAAGCCCCGGCTCGGGTGTGAACCAATCGAGACGGCGCAGCCATTCCACTGCGGCGTCAAGCCGCGGGTCCTCCAGCACTTCCGCTTTATCGCCTGTGGTGGTGAAGGGAGGGTCCACCTGCCACTCCTGGCCATTCCAATGCCACACACTCTTGTTGCGATCGCTGCGAGCGAGCAAACGGAGACGGACGGTGTCCTCCGACAACTCGAACATGAACTGCGGTATCGCCGAATGCGTGACGCAGAGTGAATCCCAGCTCGCGCTGGCACCCGACTGGGTCCGACGGAGATGGGTACGAAATCGGGTACTCAGCTTGTTCACCGGCACCACCGG
>JAYTTC010000073.1:0-9968 GCA_043745255.1 Verrucomicrobiales bacterium | reverse complement strand
GATGGTTGGCGGTCGTGCTTTTCGCTGCCATAGTTCTCTTGGTCTTCTATGGATTCGCCTATTTCATCCAGCACGCGGCGCGGGCCCTTCCAAATGCGGCTGAGGAAGCGATCCCGAAAATCATCGCGTTCGCGAATGAGAACAAGATCGAACTCCCCTTTCACGACCTGGTAAGCCTGAAGTCGATGGCTAGCGAGGAGATCTCCGATCTCCTAAAATACCTCGCGAATTTTGCTAAACTTGCCACCAAAGAGTTCGTTTATCTTGTGATCGGCCTGGTAGTCGCCTCGAGCATCTCCCTGAACGCAACACTCGACATCAACCCGGAAAAGCACGCCGTGACTCGAAATCTATACAGCGCGTGCTGCCGGGAGATCATCCAGCGTTTTATCACCTTTTACCAAAGCTTCGAAACCGTAATGGGAGCGCAGATTACGATCTCACTGATCAACACCGCACTCACCGCGATCTTCATTTTCTCGACCTCAATGAAATACTCTTTAGTTCTGGTCGGCGTCACTTTCCTTTGTGGGATGCTCCCGATCATCGGAAATATCCTTAGCAACTGCGTGATTGTCGGGGTGGGATTCACGATGTCCCCCACTATGGCCATCGCGGCCCTGATTTTCTTGGTCCTGCTCCACAAACTAGAGTACTTCCTCAACAGCAAGATTATTGGCGACCGGATTAGTAATCCAGTCTGGCTCACGCTAATGGGATTGGTGGTCGGAGAGAAGATTATGGGAATCCCGGGGATGATCCTGGCACCGGTGGCCCTCTACTATCTGAAGGTCGAGACGGGTCGAATCGGTCTCAGCGATACCGGACCACTTAAGGATCTTGGGAGCTGATTGGCGGCAAAGAACTCTGTTAGCAGGGCGAGTTGTGGGCCTTCTTAACGCGGCCTCTCAAAGAAAGCCCGCCTGGTCTGCCGCTTGCTAGGACGTCTGCAGCGACTTAGATTGCTCCTAGCGCTAGCTCAATTCTATGAGTTTGGCGCCGAATGATCCTTAATGCGTAGGCGGACAGCGTTGCCGCAGCCACGGATGGAACCAAGGCTTGTCAGGCGATCGAGCGTGTGGCCAACCTAACCCCGCTGCGCACAAAGCTAATATGAAGACAGCACATTGGGTTTCCTGGTGTTTCGCGAGTCTCAGCATCTCGGCCTCTGCCGCAGACCTCAGCGAGAGCACTTTCACTCAGGTCATCAACGACGTGAGCGTTGTCTCTCCCGCCACCAAAACAACCGTGAAAGCAGTTGTCAGCACTGTGTTACGGTCTCCTGAACTGGTGCGCACGGGTCCCAACTCTCGAGCGGAATTGAAAGCGCAGGACCAAACGCTAACGCGCATTGGCGCCAACACGATCTTCGCTTTCGAACCCCAGGGAAGAACCATCAACCTTCAACAAGGAAGCGTCCTTTTCCACTCCCCCACCGGGCGAGGGGGGGGCACCATCAAGACTGGCGGTGCGTCAGCCGCAGTCCTGGGGACGACACTGGTGATCGTCGCGACCCCCAACGGAGGCTTCAAAGGAATCGTTCTGGAAGGAAAAGGGAAATTTACCCTCCCGAACGGAACCGCACGCGACCTCAAAGCCGGCCAACTTCTTTTCATACTCCCTGGCAGTCGATCCTTCGGACCCACGCTGAACATCAATCTGTCCAAAATGGTGGAGGGATCAGGCCTAGTGAAGGGTTACTCCTCCGAACTCTCCAGCATGCCGAAGGTTCAGGCCGCTATGTCAGTTCAGGAGGCGCTGATCAGCTCCGGGAAGGTGCAGGACACCGGCTTGCTGGTTGGAAACAACGCGACCAAGAACACCGTCACCGTCGTCGACGCGGCTACTTTTGCGGCCGCGATTAACGAAAACAAAACGGCTGTAGAAAAAGCGACGAAACACGATGTCGAGCTCCAGGACTCGGCCCGCCTCGATATCCAACTCTTCCACCGATCAGCGAGCGGAAAGAAGTTTCCAAACTCTGGATTTAAGGACATTTCCGTTAGCTACGCTCTGGTCGCCGAAGATGTCACCATCAAGAACGTCGAGGGCGGGCTCCACTTTACACTGCCAAAACCATGGGAATCTGAAATCTCTGACGATGGCTCGACTTTTTTCGGAGTTCTGGCCTCCCAAGATATCAGGATTAAAGGAGACGTTGAGTTTCACAACCCATGGCTGGGAGAAGGAGAGCAGGCTCCAGGACTCGTGCTGGACTGCAAAGATCTGACGATCGCGAACTACAAGACAGTGCGATTCGATTCACCAACGGGATTCCTGCTCGGTGCTCAGCATTCCATCGAACTGGACGGAGTGACGCTGCGGAATGCGACGGGCCCGCTTACGCTCCAAAGCCGAGACGGAAAAGTGGAGTTGAACGGCGTTACTCTCTCGGCTGGCGGTGCAATTGAGGTCCTGGCAAAGGACGACAAGGTAAAGATCCGGAATTCGACCCTCGCTGGCCATAGTATTCGCGTGGTGGGTGGAGATCTCGTCGATATTCGGAATTCGAATCTGGAGATCTCGCGCCCCAGCGGATCACTCGGGAGTGGAATCATTTCCATGGAAGCGAAGACGATTGTGATGTCCGATCTGGATCTCGATCCGAGCCACTCAAACAGGCCCATCCTGCTAGCGTGCAAGGAAGGTAGACTCGCCCCCTATGCGAATAATCCCAATGGCAACGGTGGGGTGGTTCGTCCGGGGTTCGTAAATTGGCTCCACGGGGTCACCGTTCAGGGCAGAGATGCGGTGGACCACTACGGTGACACCGCTCGACCCAACCCAACCGCACAAGTGCAGATCAGACCCCTGTAAGCACTGAGTCCGTCCCTTGAATCGACCCAGGATGAAACCCACCCAAGCGCTGACGATACTCGGTTTAATCTGCGCTACTGCCACTCCTGTTCTCGCCCAGACCTCGGGCGCCATCGACCGCGGGGAAGCGTTGCGTCGCCAGCGTGAGGCCAATCAGATTCTTCGCGATCTGCGACGAGACAAAGTCGAAGATGCCCCCGCCATTTCCCAGGATGAAGCGGTTGATGTGGGACCCCAATCCATTCTCAGAAACCGCCAACGGCACCCTTGGTTCGAGGTGGATTTGGATGCGCAATATTCGTGGACCGACAACATGTTCTTCGAGGAATCGAATCCGGGCAAGACGGTTGGAACGACCGTCTTGACCAGTTCGGCGCAATTCCATATCACGCCGCCTGAGTGGACGGTTGGCGAAGGGAAACTCCAACCTCGAGTGGGTTTTCAGCAGGTTTGGATGACCTACGCCCTCACCGGGGCAAAAACCGATCCCATCTCCGGCTTCAAGAAAAGTGACAATGATTTCGATTCCCAAACCACTTTCGGCGATTTGAGCTGGACCCGGGGAAACTGGCAGGCGCAGGCAGGTTACGACTGGCAGCGATTGCTCGGCCATCAGCCCACCTACACGGCGTATGATGAGTTTTACCGCGACCACAGCCCGCGCTGGTCGTTGAGTCGAGTTTTTGCCCTAGCAGACAAGCACACTCTCATCGCTGCTTACTTAGGCTCTCATCACTTCACCCGAGTCGACGCAACACCCGGGCTCACCGACGAGGATCGAAACGATCGCACCGAGCACAATCTCCTTCTAAATTACAGCTATCAGCTCACCGAGCGGATCTTCCTCCAGCCCGGCTACCGCTTCCAGTTCACGCACTACGCTCACGGTCACCGACTGGATCAGCTACAATCGATCAGCGGATCTGTCACCCTGCTTCTGACTCCTTGGCTTTTCTTGCGCGGATACGCCGGCTACGACCTCAGGGAGTCCGACGACACCAGCATTCCAGACTATCGAAAACTCGATACCGGGATGGCAATTGGTGCCACCCTGAAATTCTAGGGCGCAAGCGAGGGCTCGAGCTCGCGGACAGTTAGAAGGCTAACCTGCTCCGGTCAGAAGCGTGTCAGATTCGTATCTTGAACTGCTCGCCCTTCTTCACCGACCGCACAAAACCCGCCATCAATTCGGGGATCTGCTCCAGATCCTTCAGCCCGACTGCTGACGCCGATATCGATGAAAAGGTCCTCCATCTTCGGCATCTTGCGCTCGCCTTCTACTTTAGTTAGATGAGGCGCAACATTGCCCACCACTCCCCGAACCGTCCCGGTCCGCGAGTGAATGGAAACTCGCTGAGCTTTCATGATGGCGGCATCGACGCCACCCAGCCGACGCACATAAACAAAGCCATCGGAGTCGATGAAGTTCACCACCATTCCGATTTCATCAGCATGGCCGGCCAGCATAATCCGAGGAGAACCGCCTTTGTTGAGGACGGCCACCGCATTGCCATAAGCATCGGAGAAGGTTTCATCCGCAAAAGAACCCACGTAGTCCAGCCATACGCGTTGCCCTCGGGCTTCATGACCCACCGGGCTGGGGGTGTTGAGAAGTTTCTTAAGAAAGGAGAGTGAGTCAGTGCGCATGGCGTGGAGGCTAGAAAAAGATCCAGTCTGGTATCAAGCGCCGACCCAGCAACTCGGATCAACCGTCCGCTCGACTCCGACCCGGTCTGTCTGATACATCCCAGCCCGTGCGTTCCGAATTCTTAGGCCAAATTCGTCGAGTGGTGGTGAAACTGGGAACCGGAGTGCTTACGGACACCCAGAAACAGCCCGACCTTGCGCAGATGCGCCAACTGGTGTCGCAGGTAGCCGCCCTGCGCAAAGCGGGTCTCCAGGTAGTGCTCGTCACCTCGGGAGCCGTGGGCTCAGGAATGGGGATACTCGGACTGCAGAAGCGACCCACCGAACTGGCGGCCCTGCAGGCCTGCGCCGCAGTAGGCCAGAGCCGACTAATGGCCACTTACGAGAAGCTCTTCATGCGCCACGGGATCGCCGTGGGCCAGGTGCTGCTCACCCACGAAGACCTCGAGGATCACACTCGCCACTTCAGCGCCCGGGAAACTCTTCTCCAGCTTTTGAGCCGCGAGGTCGTGCCGATCGTGAACGAAAATGATGCCGTCTCCACCACAGAGCTCAAATTCGGAGACAACGACAAGCTGAGCGCACTCGTAGCCACCCTGTTGTCGGCAGACCTACTCTTCATCCTCACGACTGTCGACGGAGTGATCGACCAGTTTGGCGAACCCGGTGCGAAGCGTATTTCTGTCATCGAAAGCATTACCGATCAGGTGGAAAATCTAGCCGGCGGCACCTCAAGCGCGACCGCTGTCGGTGGGATGAAAACAAAGATCCAAGCTGCACGAATTGTTGTTCGTGCAGGAATTCCTCTGGTGATCGCCGCAGGTCACAATCGTCATGTCATGCGCGACGTCCTGGCCGGCAAGGATGAAGGCACCCTGTTCCTCCCTGCAACGCGCGGACTCAATTCCCGTCAGCGCTGGATCGCCTTTTTTAACCATCCACAGGGCCGACTCCGCGTTGACGATGGGGCGCGGAAGGTATTGGTCGAGAAACCTTGCAGCCTGCTGCTGCCAGGAGTTCGGAAAATCGACGGCGAATTCAAGAAAGGTGCTGTGGTCAGCGTTTGCGATCGGAGAGGCAAAGAGTTCGCCCGCGGCGTGACCCGGCACGATGCCGACTCGATTCGGACGGGAAAACTCGAAGACACCGTCGTTATCCACCGGGACCATCTGGTCGTGCTTTAGTGTTTTCACCACGCGCCGCATGAAACGAAACTCCCAACCAAAAAAGACTGCGATCGAGGACCTCCTGTCGGTCATGGCCAGGCTTCGATCCCCCACCGGATGCCCCTGGGATCGCGAACAGGACCACAAAACCCTCCGATTCCACGCCGTTGAGGAGGTTTATGAGCTCATCGACGCCATCGAAGCGGGGGACGACGAGGAAATGCTGGAGGAACTCGGCGATCTACTCCTCCAAGTGGTATTTCACTGCCAGCTCGCCCGAGAACGCCAGTCGTTCAACTTCGAGCAAGTCACCCGCAATCTCGTGGAAAAACTCATTCGAAGACATCCCCACGTCTTTGGAGATCAGAAAGCGAGGAGCGTGGATGAGGTTTGGGCGCAGTGGGAAAAAATAAAACGGGCGGAGAAAAAAGGCACGCCACACGACCGCCCCTCCGCCCTGGACGGTATTCCTCGGCATCTACCCGCTCTCATGCGGGTGGAGAAACTGGTCAAGAAGGCTCGCAAGGCCAAGCTGCTTGCTCCCGTCTCCATTCCCAAATCCACGAGCCGTCTTGACCTGGGCAGCCAGCTGTTCGAACTGGCTCAACAGGCCCAAGCAAAGGGCTGGTCAGCCGAAGAACTGCTCCGCGCCGAAGTGCAAAGACGTGAGCGGTCTCTCCGAAAGGCCGAACGCAAACAACTCTCGAACCCCTGAGACTCTTTCAACTCCTCTGCCCTAACCCATACCGAACATGGATCCTCGATACCTCAAACTGGCCAATCTCCTGGTGAACTATTCCGTAGCGCTGAAACGCGGGGAGACCGCGCTGATCGACGCCACCGATATTCCTGATGAATTCAGCATCGCGATGATCCGTGCGATCCGTGAGGTCGGAGGCATTCCCCTAATCGAGACACGGCATGGGCGCATCACGCGAGAGCTCCTGATCGGAACCAACGAGACGCACGCGAAACTCGTCCGGGATCTTGAGATGAACAGGATCAAGCGTGTGGACGCTTACATCGCGCTACGTGGGAGCTTCAATGCCAACGAGGCCTCCGATGTTCCAGGCCACCTCTCCAGTCTATTTTCGCGCGTCGTGCGTCCGGTGTTGAACTATAGAGTGAACCAAACCCGGTGGGTGGTCCTTCGATGGCCCACTCCCAGCATGGCGCAAGGCGCGGGGCTAAGCACGGAAGCATTCGAGAATCTCTTCTTCGATGTGTGCACCATGGACTATCGTAAAATGGCGAAAGCGATGCTCCCCCTGGAGCGACGAATGCTGAAGGCGGATCGTGTCCGAATCGAAGGCCCAGGCACCGAACTTAGCTTTAGCATCAAGGGTATCGGGGCCAAAATGTGCCGTGGCGACCGGAACATTCCCGATGGCGAAGTCTTCAGCTGCCCGGTCAAGACCTCGGTCAACGGACACGTCCAGTTCAATACCCCAACGATCTATGCGGGAACGCGCTTTGAGAATATCCGCCTCGTTTTCCGGGAAGGGCGAGTTGTTGAAGCCACCGGCAGCCATCAGAAACGTCTGAACGAAATTCTCGATACCGATCCTGGGGCACGCTACATCGGGGAGTTCTCCCTGGGATTCAATCCTTACATCCTCAACCCGATGTGCGACATCTTGTTCGACGAGAAGATCGCTGGGTCGTTCCATTTCACTCCGGGACAGGCCTATGAAGGGATCGCCGACAATGGGAATCGCTCCGCAGTCCATTGGGACATGGTCGTGATCCAGCGTCCGGAATGGGGGGGCGGCAAGATCTGGTTCGACGACGAGCTCATTCGAAGGGACGGAATGTTCCTCCCCAAAGATCTGCAACCGTTAAACCCAAGGCATCTCAAGTAGTCAGTCTGCCGATTTTGCTAAGATTTAAGTCTAAAAAAGCACCGCGAATAAAAAACCGCTGACACGGGGCTCGACTTGCCTTTAAGTCACCCTGGTTTTTATGCCGAAGCGCACCGACATTCACTCCGTTCTCATCATTGGCGCAGGACCGATCATTATCGGACAGGCGTGCGAATTCGACTATTCCGGCACGCAGGCTTGCAAAGCCCTCCGCGAGGAAGGCTATCGAGTCGTTCTGATCAACTCCAATCCGGCCACCATCATGACCGATCCGGAGTTTGCAGACCGCACCTACATCGAGCCCATTACCCCGGAATGCGTGGAAAAGATCATCGTCCGAGAGCTCGCCGAGATGAAACGAATGGGGGCTCAGGGTAAATTGGTGCTCCTACCCACCCTTGGAGGGCAGACCGCCCTCAACACAGCAATGAAACTGCACCACTCCGGCGTTCTGGAGAAATATGCGGTGGAAATGATCGGCGCTAAGGCGGACGCGATTGAAAAAGGAGAGAACCGTCAGATCTTCAAAGACCTGATGCTCGCCATCGGCTTGGACGTCCCCATCAGCGGGACGGCCCACACTCTCGAAGAAGCCCGCGCGGTCGCTGAGAAAATCGGTCGCTATCCCCTAATCATCCGCCCGGCGTACACTCTCGGTGGAACCGGCGGTGGTATTGGCTACAATCGGGACGAATATGAAGAAATCGCCAAGCGGGGTATCGACCTCTCCCCGATAAACGAAATTCTGATCGAAGAGTCCTTGTTGGGATGGAAAGAATACGAGATGGAGGTCATGCGTGACCGAGCGGACAATTGCGTCATTATCTGCTCGATCGAGAACTTCGATCCCATGGGCGTCCACACCGGTGACTCGATCACAGTGGCACCGATTCAGACGCTGACCGACAAGGAGTACCAGATCATGCGCGATGCTAGTTTCGCGGTGATTCGAGCTGTCGGAGTCGAAACAGGAGGTTCGAACATCCAGTTCGCCGTCTGCCCAGACACGGGCCGAATGACGGTGATCGAGATGAATCCGCGTGTTTCCAGGAGTTCTGCCCTCGCCTCCAAAGCCACCGGATTCCCTATCGCCAAGATCGCAGCAAAGTTGGCCGTCGGTTACCTCCTCGATGAGATTCGCAATGACATCACCCGCGAGACGCCGGCGAGCTTTGAGCCCACCATCGATTATGTGGTGGTAAAGGTGCCGCGCTTCGCGTTTGAGAAATTCGCCCAAGCCGACCCCACACTGAACACCATGATGAAGAGCGTCGGCGAAGCCATGAGCATCGGCCGCACTTTCAAGGAAAGCCTCCAGAAATGCCTTCGCTCGCTGGAGATCGGCCGCAGTGGCCTGGGTGGCGATGGAAAGCCATGGAGGATAGGAACCGAGATTTATGGTGATCGGGACATTCTCCCACGGGATGTCATCTCCCGAAAATTGAGCGTTCCAAACGCCGAGCGCATTTTCTTCATCCGTCACGCCATGAGAGCGGGTTTCTCTATCGAGGAGATCTTTGAACTCACGAAGATCGACCGCTGGTTCCTCACTCAGATCAAGGAGATCGTGGATCTCGAGGAAGAAATAGCCTCGTCTAAGATCGGGTGATCCCGCTCTGTCGGATGGGCGGCGAGTGACAGATACCGCATCAAACCCGTTGGAGCCCAGGTCGGCAGCCCTATCTCGCCCGCTTTGGTCCCAGCAGTTCTCGTTTTAGATTGGAAGACGGGGAGTTCGGACGGTCCTCGTCCGCAGCTTGCGACTCCCGAGATCAAAAGGATAATGGCTGCTTGGCTTACACCCCGGCTTCTCCGAAGCAAAATTTCTCTGTAAGAGTTTTGGAGCCATGCCGTAAAAACGAGATGAACCTCTCATCTCTATGACCAAACCAACATAACTCACATGAAAACTCCAACTCCCACCTCACCCCTGTCAGGATCCCGCATTGCTGCGGTGATGCTAAGCCTCTTGTGTAAACCTCCGCTGCACGGTCGCATCCTGGCCTTCCTCTCCGCACTGTTCCTCCTGGCAGGCCAGGCAACAGCGGCCTCCACGACCACCCAAAGCATTCTCTTTAGCAATGAATGCTATGTGGTCACCTGTCCGGGCGATATCACGCTCTTCACCTGCGGAGACGCTATCACCCCTGACAACTCAGGTGTCACCCTCGAGAATAAATGTCCTGGAACGCCTCCGTTAATACTGGTCTGCAAACCTCCGGTTGGCACTCCACTGGGCCTGGGGGTCCATGCGGTGACATGCTCCGTCCTGACTCCCGCAGGTCAGCCTCTCGCGAGCTGTTCGTTCCTGGTAACCGTAGTCAAGGACACCGAGCCGCCGGTAATTCGTTGTCCGAACCCGATTGAGATCCTGACCTGCCCTACTGCAGCGGGCGGATGCGGGGCGATCGTCACCTACGCTACTCCCATCGCCAGTGACAACAGCGGAAGCGTCGATGTGAGCTGCATACCACCC
>JAYTTC010000072.1:0-9978 GCA_043745255.1 Verrucomicrobiales bacterium | reverse complement strand
AGTTCCGTCGCCTTCAACCTTGATGTTCTTCCATTCTTTGTCGGCGACCACGATGCGGATTATTTAGAACGAGCGCCGAATTAGCCGGAGATTAGGGCAGGAGCCCAGGAGTCGCGCGTGCAGTTCTGTAGTGTGGGCCGTATCGGCCCATCCCCGTCCGGATCGTCCGATACGGACGACACTACAGAAGCCGGACTGCAGTTCTGTAGTGTGGGCCGTATCGGCCCATCCCCGTCCGGATCGTCCGGTGCGGACGACACTACAGAAGCCGGACTGCAGTTCTGTAGCGTGGGCCGTATCGGCCCATCCCCGTCCGGATCGTTCGATACGAACGACACTACAGAAGCCGGGCTGCAGTTCTGTAGTGTGGGCCGTATCGGCCCATCCCCGCTCCATCTTCAAGTTTCTTATCCAGTGTACAAGGAAGAAAAATCTTACGAAGCGAGCGATTGATTGCCGGCGGGTGCTCTGCTTTTATTTAGTACATTCATGGCTGTCGGTTTGTCGATGCGTTGCCATACCGCGTTTCTGGGGTGGCTCCATGTATCGTTGATTGTTCTGACGTGCTGCCGGGTTGTATCCGCTGGTTCACCCCCCGCCATCTCGCGCTTTGAGCCCAAACTGGGTGCTGCGGGATCTGTCGTCACAATCGACGGGGCTCATTTTGCCCGGACGCCTTTGGCGAACCGGGTGTTGTTTGGAGATCGCCGCGCCACCGTTCTTGACGCGACCGAGACCCGGCTGCACGTCACCGTGCCTGCTGGTGCCTCACAGGGTCCCATCTGCGTCACGGTCGACCGTCTCACAGGTAACTCTCGTACTGCATTCGGGATTACCTTCACGAGCTGGCACGATCCGGACACTTCGCTCTTCGGCCAGCCGATCGAGCTTCCAGTTGCGGCGGGTTCAGGACCGATTGCTCTGGCTGCGGTGGATTTGGATGGCGACGGCCAGCGCGAGCTTCTCTCCGCGAATTTCTACGCGGGCACGCTGTGCGTGTATCCGAACGCCAGCAGAGGAAAGCCCTGGGACTCGAATAGTTTTGGCGCTCCTATTTCCTTCGCTTCGGGGAGTTTTCCAACGTCGATTTTACCCGCCGATCTCGACGGTGATGGGCGGATGGATCTTCTGGTGGTGAACCGTGGCGACCACACCCTCAGTGTGTTTCAGAACGTTTTTTCCGGCGGTCCCCTCGCTCCTTCGAGTCTGGTCAGGGTGACCCAGCTTTCGACCGAGCAGGTTCCCCACAGCGCGGCGATTGGAGATCTGGACGGCGACGGGCTTCCCGACGTCGCGGTGGCGGTGCTGGGTCGGCTGCTCCTGTTTCGAAACACCACCGATTCCAACGGGATTGGATTTGCCCTAGCGAAGGTGATCGAGGCCCCACTCGATGAACCGGCGACGGTGGCTTTGGCCGACATCGATGGCGACGGACTTCCGGAAGTGCTCTGCACCCGGTTCATGGGGGATCGCCTGGGAGTGTGGATGAACACGAGCACACCTGGAACTCTGCGCCTGGACCTGCAGAGCAGTCTAGCCTATGGCCTTTCGACCGATTTGCTCGCACCCGATTTCAACGGCGACGGCAAGCCGGACCTGTGTTTGGCTCAATCGAATGGAGGTGGCGTGGTTGCGCTGCGTAATTCGAGCGAGCCGGGTTATTTCTCGGCTGGAACCCTCGACAATGATTTGTCTACGCCCTTCGAGAGCGAGACGCCGCGCATTTTTGTCGCCGAGGCGGACGGAGATGGCCGTCCGGATCTTTTGATTTTGGATGAAGGTGCGGAGCGAGTGCGATTGCTCATGAACCGGGGGAACACGCTTCGGTTCAACCCAGGGATGTTCGCGGTGCCGATCGATGTGACGGCACCCTTCGCTCCGTCCGGGGCCGCCGTGGCGGATTGGGATGGGGATGGACTTCCAGATGTGGCCTTGAGCAGTTTGGAGAGCGGGCGGATCGTGATCCTGCGCAGTCAGTTGTTGAGAAGCTATTCGATGACGCTGATTCCACCCGGCAACGGGAAGGTGTTCCGAAGTTCTGCAGACATCGATCTGCGAGTCGAGTTGTTCTGGGGTAGCACGCGAGTGGAGCGCGTGGAGTTTTTCGAGGGAACGCGCTCCCTGGGGCGTGCCATGGACGCACCCTACCAATTCACCTGGCAGAATGTACCGGCCGGCTCGTATCGTGTTTACGCCACAGCCCGCGATTCTCTCGGCAACACTCTCTATTCTCCACCCATTCAGGTCTCGGTCTCGCTGCCTAACGACGCCTTCGCCAATCGTGCCTCGCTCTCAGGCAGTTCGCCCTCTGTGTCGGAATCGAACGAGGGGGCCGGCGCTGAGCCCGGTGAGCCCGCGCACGCGGGACAGCCCGCGAGACGATCTTTGTGGTGGACCTGGACTACGCCGGCGGACGCGATCTGCACTCTGAGTACCGACGGCAGCAGCTTCGATACTCTGCTGGCCGTGTATCAGGGTGAGACGGTGTCGAGCTTGGTGCCTGTGGCAGCCAGCGACGACCATGATGGATTGTCCACTAGCAGGGTGTCCTTCCGCTGCAAAGGCAACAAGACTTACCAAATTGCAGTGGATGGTTTTGCCGGTGCCACCGGTCACTTTCGTCTCGATCTCAACACGTCTCCGATTCCTCCGCCTCCGCAGAACGATTCCTTTGAAAGACGAGGCACACTGAGTCTGCAAGTGTCCTCCTCTGCTTCAAATTCTGAGGCTACAGGCGATCCGAACGACCCGCTGCTGACCTCCTCTCAAAGTAAGCAAACGCTCTGGTGGAGCTGGACGGCAACTCACAGCGGGACCTTCGCGATCGAAACGATCGGCACCCCGTTCGACCACCTCGTCGCGTTGTTCGAAGGGAACCGTTTGGACTCGCTGATACCTGTGGACTTCGCGATCAGCTTTCAATGCTGCGGCTCTGCCCGGCTCGTTTTCGAAGCCATCGCCGGAGAGGAGTATTCGGTGATGGTCGACGGGATCAACGGCGGACGAGGGCAAGCGAGCCTGATCATCAACCCGGTCGTGATTCCTTCCAATGACAACTTTAGTCGCCGCACCGTCCTGGCTGGCCTTCCGATGGAGGTCAGTTCATCCAATACGGATGCCACGCGAGAGAAGAACGAGGGTGTCGTCATCCCAGAACAAGCGTCGCATTCAGTCTGGTGGGAGTGGACTGCGCCCCTTAGCGGAAATGTGGATATGATCAGCGAAGGCACTGACTTTGCTCATTTGATGGCGGTGCTTTCGGGATCGGCGGTCACCAATCTAAGCCTGATCGCGTCCAATACCGGTCCGTCGTGCTGCCTTCCAGGACGAATGCCCTTCACTGTGGTGGCCGGCGCGAAATACGTGATCCTAGTCGACGGGCTGCAGCACGCCATGGGCAACGTGCATTTTACTCTCACGGAGGTGAATCCTCCAGAGAACGACAATTTCACCTCGGCACCTCAGCTCTCTGGATCCGAGCTGGTCTTGGTCGGAAGTAATGTGGACGCAAGCCTCGAGAGATATGAACCGAGGAACAGTCCGGATGCCGCCGGACGGAGCATCTGGTGGGTGTGGACAGCCTCAGCCGATGGGGCCTTGGCTATCACGACAGAGGGGAGCGATTTTGACGCCGTGGTCGGAGTCTACCAAGGCGACACCATCGACACGCTGTTCGTGATCGGGCGATTCATGGGATTGAATTTCAGGACCGAGACCATCGATGTGAAGGCTGGCAAGTCGTATCGGTTTTCGGTTGACGGTGCCGGCTACGGGCAGGGGAGTGTGCGGCTGGCCCTTTCCGTGGTGGCTCGTCCTTCGAATGATCTCTTCAGGAGGCGCGAATACTTGAGTGGCTCCAGCGTGCAAACGCAGGGTCGGAATAATTTTGCATCGAAGGAAACAGACGAACCGAACCACGCCGGATTCGACGGCGGCAAATCAGTGTGGTGGTCCTGGACCTCCACCGGAAGTGAGGCGGTGGCTATCTCCACCAAGGGGACGGCTTTTGATCATGTGCTAGCGGTCTACACCGGAAATTCGCTGACAGGGTTGACGGAGGTAGGGAGCACCATTGGATTGTCGTGCTGCGGCGAGGCCAAGCTGGTTCTAGATAGCGAACCGAATACAACCTACCAGATCGCGGTGGATGGGATGGGCGGAGCCTCGGGAGAGATACAAATTTCTATCGCGGGAGTGAACCGACCCGGAAACGACGCGTTCATCATCCGACCTCGACTCACCGGAAGCGCATCCACTTGGACAGGATCGAACGCGAATGCGTCAAAACGATTTGACGAACCGGATCATGCCGGAAATCCCGGTGGGAAATCGATCTGGTGGCGCTGGACCGCTCCGGCCTCCGGATCGCTGACGCTCTCCGTAGTCGATGCCGACTTTCAGTCCATCATCGCTGTTTATCTGGGCAATGAGCTCGACTCGCTGGTGCCCATCGCCAGCAGTATCGCCGAGGTCATGGCGTCCACCAACCGTGTTATGTTCAATGCAGTCCGGGGAGTGGAGTACGACATCGTATTGGACGGAGTCAATGGTCAGGAGGGAAATCTGACTTTGCAGCTCGAGCTGGAAGTCGGGCAGTTTGCCATCTCGGATCGAAAGCGCGAGGCGGTCTGGGTGCCGGATGGCCCGGTCTACTCCGCAGTGGAGACCAACGGCGTCCTCTACCTCGGCGGAGACTTTGCTTTCGTGCGTCCAAACCGTCAGTCCGGTATGGCGATTGACATCGACTATCAGGAACCTGATGCCTCCTTCCCAACCGTGGATGGCCAGATCCTCACCACAGTCCCGGACGGCAGTGGTGGATGGTTCTTGGGAGGAAAGTTTACCAACGTGGGAAACGAACCTCGCGCGAACCTGGCTCATGTTCTTTCGGACCATTCCGTGGACCGGACCTGGGCTCCGTCCGTGGATGGTCCGGTGAGAGCACTGGAGCTTTCACGCAACACGCTCTTCATTGGAGGCGAGTTCAATTTTGTGGATCGTCGAAGCGTTCAGCACCTGGCCGCCATCGATTTGGTAAGCGGTTCCCTTTTGGAAGTGCAGTTTGGTGCGGATGGCCCGGTGACGACAATTCTGGCTCGAGCGGGTCGCCTCTACGTGGCGGGCGAGTTCTCTCAGGTTCTCGGGGCTGCACGCCGTCATCTTGCAAGAATTGACCTCGAGCCGCTCACGCTCTCTTCGTGGACCCCTGATCCTGACGGCCATGTGCTCGCCATGACGGTGACGTGCGACACGATTTACTTTGGCGGTGATTTCAGCGTGATCGCCGGAATTGCGCGGAACGGCCTTGCCTCGTTCGCGCTTGCCGACAATCAAATCACGGAGTGGAATCCCTCCCCCAACTGTGCCGTTCGCGCGATGACCTCCAATCAGCAGAAGGTATTTGTGGGAGGGTGCTTTACTGAGATATCAGGCAGCCCCAGAGCTTACCTGGCTTGCCTGAACGCGGTAACAGGTGACTTATCGAGCTGGAATCCTTCGCCCGATCTTCCGGTTTCAGCCCTGGCTTGGGTGGAACCCTACGTTTATGTGGGAGGCGCATTCAAGAAGGTGGGAGGCAAGACAACGGGTACAGTCGCGCTGGTAGAACCCGATACAGGAGCTCCGCTGAACGTCGCTATCAATGCTTCGGGTCTGGTTTCGTCGATTTCCTTATCCGGACGCTACGTTCTCGTGGGCGGCGCCACGTTGGGTGTTGGCGCGCAGGCTCGGAACGGTCTTGCAGCCATCGATCTCTCCACAGGTCGGCCCACTCCTTGGAACCCAGGCGTCGATGGGGAGGTGCGTCGGTTGATGCTGCTCAATGGATCTCTTTACGTGGCCGGCAGCTTTGAGACGGTCGCCGGTCAGCCCAGATCGTCTCTCGCGTGCTTCGTTCTCTCCAGCGGGGCATTGTCTTCCTGGGCTCCCCGGATCAATGGTCCGGTGCGCGCGCTTGAAGCAGTCTCTGATCTGGTCGTGGCGGGTGGGGACTTTTCCATGGTGGACGGAGCGGATCACCTTCGGCTAGCGGCCTGGCAGGGTTCGAGTGGGCGGCTGGTTTCGTCATGGACCGCTGCAGCCGACGGGCCGGTACTGGATCTTCAGGCCTCGGGGGCGGATCTGTTTGTCGCGGGAGAGTTTCAGGAGATCTCGGGTGTGAAGCGACGCGGAATTGCGAAGCTCGTTGCGGCCTCCGGAGTAATGGAAAATTGGGATGCCGCTCTGGACGGTGCAGTGTTCGATTGTGCTCTGGTTCAGGACTTCCTCTGGGTGGGCGGTGACTTCGAAACTGTCGGTGGAGAATCTCAGCCATACCTTGCGGCTCTTTCGCTCACCGACGGGACGCCGCTGCGCTGGACGGACTCGCGTGCCGTCGGCCCGGTCGATTCATTGGCAGGTGCGGGGAATCGTGTGTTCGCCTCCGGTAAGTGGAGATTCTCCAACGGAGAAAGTGCAGGAGGCGTGGTGGCTCTGGATCGGGAAAGCGGAAGCCTGCTACCCTGGGAGCACCGACTCGATGGCTCGGCTTCGTCTCTTTTGGCCACCGGCAGCGCGCTTTATTTGGTAGGGCGTTTCGGTCGAGTGGACTCTGAAATTCGCGGTTCGTTGGTGGTGTTTCCCCCGATCGGTTTTCCGGGTCTGGAAAGCCCTCTCTCCAATATCAGCCTGGCGGTGGGAGCTCCGCTGTTCCTTTCAGCTAACGTCTCCGGACAGGCCCCGCTGGGCCTGCAGTGGTATTTCAACGGAATACCCATCCCGGGTGCCACGAACTCCACATTCTCCACTCCCTCGTTGCCCCGTGGGCGCGCGGGAGTTTACACCCTCGGAGAAAGTAATCTGCTTGGGAATTTTCTGAGCCGTGAAGTGCTCGTTCAAGTCTTGGTTCCACCCACGATCGTCGACTCGCCTCGAGGTGTAACTTCCGTTCCGGGTGGCAACGCCACGTTCTCTGTGACAGTGGACGCGAGCCCACGAGCTCGTTTCCAATGGCGATATAACGGATTTCAGATTCCTGGCGCGGTTCAACCGAGTCTGCTCCTGACCAATCTGCTTCCTTCCCAGGCAGGCCGCTACAGCGTGGTGGTGGAGGGGAGCGGAGTCACTCTCGAGAGCGATGCGGTGGAGCTGGTCCTGTTGGTTCCCCAGCTCGGCCTGGCAAACGCCTATGCTTCGAGGCGATCGACCAACTCCTTTAAAGGCTTCGGCCGAGGAAACAACTTCGATGCGACGCGTGAAGTCGGTGAGCCGCTCCATGATCAGAGAAGGGGCGGAGCCTCGGTCTGGTATTCCTGGAAGGCCCCCGCCAGCGGAACGGCTGTGTTCTCCACGCGCGGGAGCAGTATCGACACCCTGCTCGCGATTTACACCAATGTCCTGTCCTCGGGAGTCATCCTGGGGCTGGTTCCCGTGGCAAGTGACGATGATCGGGGCGGGTTTCTTACCAGCCTGGTTTCGCTCCAGGCGATCGAAGGCGTGGAATATATCATCGCCATTGATTCGGTGGGAGGCGTGACGGGCAACCTGAATCTGGATTGGGAATTGCACGAGGCGAGCGAGGCCGCGCCCAGAATTCTCGTCCAGCCAGGGTCGCAGATCGCCGAGCTGGGTAGCTTGGTTAGTTTCGAGGTGATCGTGGGGAGCAGCCTGCCGACTCATTTTCACTGGTACATCAACTGCCTGCCGATTCCTGATTCCGATTCCTCCCGGCTCGTTCTGCCGCGCGCCACCTTGAGCTCGGTCGGTCGCTACTACGTTGTGGTGAGCAATCCACTCCAAAGCGTTCAAAGCTTGTCGGTGGATCTCGTGCTCACCGATGATCTCAACCAACCCGAAAAAGGAGCCACTGCGCGAGATAAGCTGGTCGATTTGTTGGAGACCACCGTCGGCCCCGCCGAGCTCTCTGAGGCAGGGTTCCTTCGGGTTGGACGTCCGATTTATTTTGATACCTTCGATGCTACGAAGGAACTCGATGAGCCGAATCATTGTGATGTCCGTGGAGGAGCTTCGAAATGGATTCCCCTGCGCGTCGCCCAGAACCAGAGTGTGATTCTCAGCACCGAAGGCAGCTCATTCAACACCACTCTCGCGGTCTACACCTGGAATGGCGGAACGTATCGCAATCTGATTCCCATCGCCTGCGATACAGACAGCGGGGAGGATCGCAGAAGTAGTTTGCTCAGCTTCGATGCCCAGGCGGGTGTGACGTATTTTATCGCCGTGGATGGCCTCGATGGTGCCACCGGACTGGTGAAGTTGCTTGCCGCCACCAAGACGCTTCTGACTCC
Organism: Verrucomicrobiales bacterium; assembly: GCA_043745255.1. Classification (GTDB taxonomy): domain Bacteria; phylum Verrucomicrobiota; class Verrucomicrobiia; order Limisphaerales; family UBA11320; genus UBA11320. The sequence continues at coordinate 1,693 of JAYTTC010000072.1, read as the reverse complement.
CCCGATCCTGGTGGGAAACCAATTCTCGCGGATGCGGCTGTGGGGCGATGAGGGGCATTCGTATCGCTTGGACGGGTCCACGAACATGGCCGATTGGGTTCCTATTCTCACCACCAACGGCCTTTCCAGTGGACTCCTGTTGATGGATCCAGATGCGGGTCAGTTCCCCAAACGCTTCTACCGCGCCGTTCCTGAATCACCCTAGCAGCTTGTCGCACTTTAGCGCCTCGGTGGACCCTGTGCTCAGGGTGTGATCAAAAATGGGTGAGAATGGATTCTCGCAGATTTGAAGAGGTGGGTCGGGGATGGGCCGATACGGCCCATGCTACAGAACTGCAGTCCGGCTTCTGTAGTGTCGTCCAGTGGCCTCGTCTTTTTTGCGTCTTTTGCGCTTTTTCGCGGCTAAACCCGGCCCTGCCCGTTTCCCGATCCGGAGCGGAGTTTGTACCGCGAATGGCACGGATGGCAGAGGGGACATGTTCCAAGAATCTGCTTATGTCGGGTCATCGCGGCTGTTGAAGTGGGCGGCGCTCTCACGGAGACTGTCTCAAAACTCCAGTTGGATCGAATCGCTCGGAAAACCGACCTCCACCACTGATGAAGATATCACCCAATTTTTAACAGAACCCCTGTTCCCAGGCCCGCGAAACAGGGTGTTTCATTTCCCGATCCCTCCCGATATGTTCCGGATTGGATTCGGTGTCTGCTAGCCGACTCGAGATATGGTTATCAACTGCACGCACTGTGGACATTGCAATCGTGTGGGGCCGTTCGGCTTGGCCGAGCTCCCGCGTTGCGAGTGTTGCTCCGCCTTGCTCGAGGTTCCATCCGGTGCCCGGGAGCGATTTCGCTTCCGATGGGGATGGGTGATGAGCTGCCTTGGGTTTTGTCTGGTGATTTTAGGCGTCCGGTATGGGATCCACGCTCGGACGTGGAATCAGCGCGTTATGCTCGAGACCGAACGGCAGCAGAACTCTCGAAGTGAAAACGAAAAAGCGGAGCGTGATCTCGATGTCGTGCGTGCGGAGCATGCGAGGCAGGAGGAGCAGGCTCACCGAAAGATGCTCGCCGATACCGACCGTATTTCAGGTGCCGCTGCGGATCGCAAACGTGCTGAGGAATGGGCCCGTCGACAGCGGCACGATCCCGCGCTCGCGAGCTCGGCGATGGAAGTGAATCTGCTGAAAATGGAGGGCTTGGGCCGAGATCCCGCAGTTTCCGCGCTTCGAGCACTCAAGGAAGTGGCTACCCTGGCTTCGCCTCCGGGGAGTCGGGTGGAAGTCAGCCCTTTCCAGGAGCGCTTCTTGGTAAAGATCGCCTATGCCCATTCCTCTCTCGCTGAGGGAGAGGCGGGCGGAGTCACTCGACACCACAACGTCCAGACTCTCCGGCGTGAAGTGGAAGCAATGTCCGCTCAGATTACCCGGGATGTTTTCGAAGCCTGCGGATCCCGTGGGATCGAGAAGCTTCAGATCTCGTACAATCACGGGATGCAATTCAGCCTCATCCCGCGCGCCGCCACGGAGGCTGAGCGTGCCCAGTTGCTCAAAAAGTCCATCGTTCGGATGAGTCGCCTGCATCGAGTAGCACTGGATCAAAAAAGAGCAGTGGGCGTAAGTGACTGGCACTCGCTGACTCTGACGCGAGTGAAGGGTTTGTTGGCGGTGGAATACGATTCCCTCGATCGCATTAA
>JAYTTC010000071.1:0-2698 GCA_043745255.1 Verrucomicrobiales bacterium | reverse complement strand
TCCCCTGATAGAAGGTCGAGTTGTTGGTCGGGCTGGTCAGGGTGACCAAGGGAGGGAGGTTCGGGGATGGCACGATCACTGTGAGCCGCGCGCTTGCGCTGAGGATCGATCCTGCCGAATTCCGAACGGTAACGGAATAGAGACCCGAATGATTTGATGTCACGTTCTCCAGGGTGAGCGTCTGCAGGGTCGCTCCGGAGAGTGCCGTGCTTCCGTTGAAATACCACTGATAGCTCAGCGTCCCGCTGCCGAAGGCGGTCACGGTGAAGCTGGCGCTGGCCCCCTGGTCGACGGTCAGGTCCGAGGGTTGGGATAGGAAGATCGGGGGACTGTTCAGGTTTGCCCTCAGTCCGAGGTCGAACGCGAGATCGTCACTCGCCACGCTGGCCTGATGCAACTCGACTGCCAGCACGTTCGTTCCGGAAATCAGCTGGGTGGTCGCGATTTGGTTGGTCAGATACTGCGTCTCGTCCGCTCCAGTGATAGGCGTCAACGCCAGGCTATGAAATGAAAGGGTTCCGTTGGGAACATTGTTTCGCCAGATCCGCTGGTTGTTCAGGTAGATCGCAACCCCGTCGTCCCGCAGCACACGGAGCTCAAGATTTACAATCTGAGCCAGGTTGGTGACCACAAATGAGCGTCGGAAGTAGTAGGTCGGATAACGGTTTTTTGGGTCCGAGCCGAAGGACAGCAGAGTCGCTTCGGGACGCCCCTTTGCCGCATTTCCGTAGCCGAGCAGCGCTCGTCCTGACTTCCAGCTGGTATCGTTGAAGATCGTTCGTCGCCATTGGGATCCCTGATCGACACCCGTATCCAGATACTTCCAGACAGAGCCGGTGGCAACCACCGTTCCGGTGAGAGTTGCTGGGATGGCTACGGTGAGTGTCACCGGACTTGAAGTGCTCGAAAGGCCCAGATTATCGGTGGCTTTCGCCACCACAGTGTGTCGGCCCAAGGAGGCTCCCGCCCAGTCGAACTTGTAGGGCCTTGCGGTCGAGTTGCCGAGCAAAACCGCGTCCCCGAAAAACTCCACCAGCACCACTTGGCCATCGGTGTCCACCGCCGTAGCGACCAGGGGCACAGTCGACCCCAGATCGATTACGGTATCGGAAGCCGGCGAGATCAGGCTGATCGAGGGTGGAAGATTTCCCGCAGGCGGCAGCACGGTGAGCGTAGCCCTCGAACTGAGGATGGATCCGAAGAGATTACTCACCAGGCATTGATACTGCCCGGCGTCGCTCGGCGACACGTTCACGCGCAGGAGTGTGGCGTTGGTCGCGTCTGGGAGTGGTGCAGTCTGATTAAAGTACCATTGGTAGTATAGGGGTGCCAGGCCCCGAACTGAAACGCTGAACGAGGCGATGCCTCCCTCCGGGACGCTTTGATCCATCGGTTGCTCAGCGATCTGGGGGGTCACCGGCAGAGTCGTCTCCACCGTCATCTCGAAACTGAGATCCGTGCTATTCGCTGCGCTCTGATGCACTTCAACCGCCAGCGTGTTGATCCCTTCGCGTAAGCCAGAGGCGGCAAATTCTTTTATCACCAGATTGGTTTCGGCCGTTCCGCTGATGTTTGTGGTCGCGAACGAACTGAAGTGAAGGGTGCCGGCGGGGAGGTTGTCTCGGAACATCTCGACGCCGTTGAGGTAGACGGCGGCGCCATCGTCTCGGAGGAGTTTGAAACGGATGCCATTGAATGCGGCGGGCTCCGCGAGCGTGAAAGAATCGCGGAAGTAGGCGGTAGGATACTTTGCCTTGGGATTGGGGCCGTAGCTAATCGGGGTTGCCTCGGGCCGCCCATCCGTGCTGTCGCCATAGCCGAGCTCTGCCGGGCCGGAGCTCCAGGCGGAATCGTCGTAGCCGATGTCAATCCACTCGACGCCCAGGTCGCTTCCGGTGTCGTTGTATTTCCAGATCTCTCCGCCGCGGACGAGAGAAACCTTACCCCCGTCTGAGAGGTTCACGGTGAGCTGAACCACGGACGACGTGAAGGACAGGCCGCCGTCATCCGTCGCAACTGCAGTCAGTCGATGCAGGCCGACGCGCGGATCATGCCAGTCAAATTGGAACGGAGGAGCGCTCAAGGACGCGAGCAGCCGTCCGTCTGAAAAAAAGTCGACCCGAACTACCGGACCTTCCTCGTCCGTGGCCGTTGCCCGCAGTGGCACGGGCAGCTGGTCGGTATCGTAAACCGCATCGGCCACAGGAGCAGAGAGCGAGACCGCGGGCGGTTGATTGGGGCCCGAGGGAGCGACGGAGAGTAGAGCGGCAGAGCTGGTGACGCTTCCGTGCAGATTCGTGATCACGACCGAGTAGAGCCCTGCCCTGTCGACGGCGACGTTGAGAAGTGAGAGCTCGGGGTTGGTGGCGTTGGACAGTTTATTGGTGCGGTTGAAAAACCACCGGTAACTCAGAGGCTGATCTCCCGTTGCCGCCACGCTGAAGTCGGCCGATTCTCCGGCTGCGATCGTGACATCCGCCGGGCCTGCTAGAATCCGAGGGCCGAGCTGACGAGTTCCCTTTAGCTCAAGATCGAAACTGATGTCCGAACTGGCAATCTGGTTTTGATGGATCTCCACCGCCAGAATGTTTGTTCCGTTTAGGAGCAGGCTTGCGGGTGCGTTCGTTTCGAAGAAAGTGGTCTCCGCCACTCCCCCCACGGAGCTTAAGGCGAGCGTGCTGGAAGTAATCTTTCCCGC
>JAYTTC010000070.1:0-2698 GCA_043745255.1 Verrucomicrobiales bacterium | reverse complement strand
GCGACGATGCTCCATCTCCTCGGCATCGATCACAAAAAGCTCACCTACAAATTCCAAGGCCGCGACTTCCGGCTCACGGATGTGCGAGGGCAGGTGTTAAAGAAAATTCTGGCGTAGAGCGCGGTTACTCGAACACGACCATCGAGTGGACGTTCAGCCGCGGCAACGTGACTTCGACTCCGGTGTCGGTCTTCTTCAATGGCAACGGCTCGCAATTCTGGCTCAATCTCCAGGCCGATTACGAACTGCGGCGCATGGAACGCGAAGGAGAGTTGCCGAAGATTGTGCGTTGCTCGCTCTTGGCTGCGGCTTGAACCATTTTTGAAACTCACGAGGCTCCCTCCGACCTCCGAGCCCTTGGCGTCGAGGTCTTGCCCCGGCGCGATTTCGCCACCATGATCCCTCGGCCATGACCCTCCACGTCAACCTGCCCGACAGCCTCGCCGCGCCAGCCCGCGCCCTCGCCGAGCGCGAGCACATCACGGTGGACGCCCTCATCGCCAGCGCGCTCAGCGTGCCACTCGACCCCACCCCGCACCGCCCCACCATCGCCGAGCGCGTGGAATGGCAGAAAGTGGACGCCATCCTCGCCCGCGTCCCGGCTGTTCCTCCGGCGGCGGGGGACGAACGCTTAGCGCATGTCTGAGCTATGGATCGCCGCAGCCGCAATAGGTGAAGTTCTGGCTCTGACCTTCTGGTTTATAAGAACTGAGAAATGGGATTTCTAAAGCGTATCGTCGGTGGACTTTCGGGTGCGGATGCCCATGTTGGTCACCAATGGGATATGGTGTGTTCTTTGATCTTGAAGACCTGCCCGAAGGGTGATGCCGGATGGTGCTTGGTGAGTCTCGCGAAAGGCTGGTTTGAAGCTTTGATCTATGATGGCCCGGATGGAAAGTCGCTGCTTCGGGTGGCGCCGAAGACAATCGACGCGCAGGCCATTATTACATGCCTGTGTGTACAGACGATTCTCTACTACCGCTACGCGGACTTGTTTAATCGGTCGGCAATCGTCCCGATCATGATCTATTCGGGGCGCGTGTTTCCGGATCTGGATGTGAGTTTTTTGGAGCGATTTGATGCGTATGACCCACCCGTGCTCTACGGCGAAACGATGCGGGAATATGCGATGGCTGTAGGCCTCCGATGTTCAGACGATGCGAACCCTCCATGGGATTTCACCGCAGCCTTTACCTTCCGCGCAATGTGCGAAGAGATGCTGCGCAACGACGTTGAGGCACTGCTGAACGTATATCTCAACGAAAAAGGGGGCACTTAGAAGTCTTGTGCAGCGCCAGCGCGCTGTTTTAGCTCTGCGCGTTCTGGTCCCTCGCATTTTAATGAAAATCAATCTTACTGAAAAATTCGATCGCGCACTGGTGTTTGCCTCTGCATTGCACCGCCAGCAACTCCGAAAAGGGTCAGACACTCCGTATGTTGCTCATCTACTGGGAGCCGCGAGCATCGCGCTGGAACACGGGGCGAATGAGGACGAGGCAATCGCAGCGCTACTCCACGATTCCATCGAAGACCAAGGGGGCGAAGATGCGGAGAGTTTGCGGCGGCAACTACGGAACGAATTTGGAGAAGCTGTCCTCGCGATTGTTGAAGGCTGCACGGATACCGACGTGTCTCCCAAACCTCCATGGAGAGAACGCAAGGAAGACTACGTCGCTCATCTCGAAAGCGCATCGCGCTCGGTGCTGCTCGTGTCCGCATCCGATAAACTGTATAACGCTCGCGCGATTGTTGCAGACTTGGGCATTCACGGTTCATCGGTCTGGAAACGCTTCCAAGGTGGACGAGATGGTTCGCTCTGGTACTACAGTTCTCTCGCCGCTGCGTTTAAGCGCCGCTTGCCATCGGCATTGTCGGATCAGTTGGAGGCGATGGTGGCTGAGATGAGGGAGATTGCTTCAGTGGATTCGAGTGATACGCGGGAAACGTCATAAACTATCAGGAAGTCTGGCAGGCTCCACTGCGGGCGACCAGATGGCTTTATAGGAAACCACACCGCTGCTCTCATGTAGTTGAAGTCAGCGACTCCACATTCGGAATTCCGCTTCGAAGCAATCCGCCTAAGTCCGGCTGCCCTCGAAAAGGCTGCGTCCGCTCGACGGAAGCTGCTCGCACGTCCTGCGCTTGCAATCGCCTGCGCTGGACTTTGTAGAGATGAAAGTGGCGATATGCCTTGGGCGCATGAGAGAGAAGTGTCCTCGCCCGATCCCAGAGCCCAAGGTGCATCAGGCAGGTCACACCATTACCGAAGCCGACAGGATCATGTGGCCACCTTGCACAGAGCTTGAGCCAGATCGCCAGCGCGCCTGAATGATCGTAGGCGTTTTCAAGGACCATGCCGGCTCTCAGCAAGTAGAGCGATGAATCGTGCAATTTCGCCGGGACATCCTCCAGTAGGTCGGCGACGTTGATGCTTGGGTTCGGAAGACTGGCTTCGATGAGAAGCCGGCTTGATTCCCAATCGGCATTTTGCACTGAAGCAAGTTCGTCAAATAGGTATGTCAAAGGACGGAGCTTCTGGTTTCCACGAAAAGCGACAAGAGAAGCAGGGTCTTTTCCGAGTGCCCAGAACAGATGGTAACGAGCCCCGAGATAATTGTCCGCTGCCAGGTGAAGCGCGGCGTATGCGGACTGGCTTCGTAGCACCACGTTTGTCGCGGATGCACGGGCTCGCTCGATG
>JAYTTC010000069.1:0-2698 GCA_043745255.1 Verrucomicrobiales bacterium | reverse complement strand
CGGATCCAGACCGCTGGTGGGTTCGTCCAGAATCAAAAGATCGGGGTTGTTGATCAGCGCTTGGGCAAGTCCTACGCGTTGTTGCATTCCCTTGGAATAAGTCTTGATCGGCCGATTTCTGGCATGCTCCAACTCAACAAGCTTGAGCACCTGGTCGATCCTGCGATCCGCGTCAGACCGAGGGATTCCGAAAATCTTGGCGTAAAAACGCAGCAGTTCCTCCGCTGAGAGAAACTTGTAGTAATAGGTGAGTTCCGGAAGGTAGCCGATCCGTTGCCGGGAAAAAGTCTCCCGCACACTGCTGCCAAATAGGTAAGCATTGCCGCGCGTAGGAGGCACAAATCCGAGCAGCACGTTCATGGTGCTGGTCTTCCCGGCTCCATTGGGACCCAGGAACCCAAACACCTCGCCAGGGGCTACGGTAAGGCTCAACCCCTTGACTGCCTGCTTAATCCCCTTCGCAGACTCGCGGCTCGGAAATTCCACCCAGAGGTCCTCAATCTTTAGAATGGTGTCCACAGCATGACTCGCTGAGCCAGAGCTGTGCCAACTCCGGAGACTTCAGAATGAGCAAACCTAGCGCCAATGGCGCGTGGCAATGCCGATGATGAACCGGGTAAGATAAAGGCTGCCATCCTCGCGGGCGCGGATGAGATTACTGGAATCTCTGCGGGCCAAAGGCCCATTCCATCCCAGCCTTGGGCAACGCCCAAGGAGCAGCGTCCATCAACGCGGGTTATGGATCAGGTCTTCGGCGCTCAGCTGCAACCAGGTATTCAGGGGTTGCTCCGCGCGGTGCGGGTCCCCTAATCTCCGCCCGCTGTCCAGACGGACCCGCGCATTCCATGAGTCCCGTCCTTAAATTGCTCAGCGACCTGGTCGCACTGCCTAGCATCAACCCCGCATTCACGGGGGCGAATGATCCGTGGTCGGGTGAGGCGCGGGTCGCCGAGTTTCTCACCCGAACAGCCACTCGCGCAAAACTGGATGTAGAACTGCAGCCGGTCCTGCCCGAACGAGCTAATGTGGTGGTTCGCCTCGCACCCCGAGGGCGCATCAAACAGCGAGTGCTGCTCGCGCCGCACATGGACACCGTAACGGTGACCGATCGCAGCCAGCTACGCCCCTCGATTCGACAGAATCGCCTGTATGGTCGTGGGTCCTGCGATACTAAAGGCTCGGTGGCCGCCATGTTCATGGCGCTCTCGCGCATCGCCCTATCCGGTCAACGACCGCAGTCGACGGAAATTATTTTCGTGGGCTTGATCGATGAGGAAAACGGACAGTCCGGATCCCGTGCTCTTGTGAAGCAACGGTTTCGAGCCGACCTCGCCATCGTGGGAGAACCCACCCTGCTCGAGGTGGTGACCGCCCACAAAGGCGATCTCTGGTTGGAGATTGAGACCCGCGGGCGCGCGGCCCATAGCTCGCAACCCGAATTGGGTCGGAACGCGATCACCGAGATGGCTCGTGTGGTCTCGGCGCTGGAAGGTCCCTACGCCAGCGAGCTGAGATCGCGTCGACACCCGCTCCTCGGTCCTGCCACGGTCAACGTCGGCACCATCCACGGCGGACGCCAGCCCAACATCGTCCCCGATCACTGCGAGATCCGTGTGGATCGACGCACAATTCCGGGAGAAAAAGATACGCGTGTGATCCGAGAGCTGAAAAAATTCCTCCGCGAGCAGGGGTGCGCGGCCGCAGTTCGAGATTGGAAGGGTTTGCCCTCGCTGGCGCTGGAAACCGATCACCGGCTTCCGCTAGTACGACAGCTGATGAAGACCACGGGACAACGTCGCCCCAAAGGAGTTCGCTACTTCAGCGACGCGGGAGTGCTAGCTCAGGGAGGAATCCCTAGCGTGCTATTCGGTCCTGGCGATATCGCCCAAGCCCACACCGTCGACGAGTATATCGCGATCCAGCAACTGGAGACCGCCACCGACCTGCTCAGGCGGTTTCTCGAAGGGCTTCCGTGATGCGTCCTTTGCGAGCGCGCACCCTCCACCCCCAGACATGAGCCGCTTCCGTTTCTTCCGTCAGAGCGCCTGGATGCTCGCGAGTACGGCAGGCGGGGGGATCTTCGGATGGGCCCTGCAAGCGGCCCTCAATGGGGCCTTGCTCAAAAGCCACTCCGAGCTTGGCACCTACGAGACCCTGATCGCCGGCGTGGCTCAGATCGGAATACCCCTGGGCTTTCTGCAAACAGCCTTCGCGCAACTGGGAGCTCGATCGGTGCACGCAGAGCATCAAGCGGAGCTATCGGGTGCGATCCGCGGATACCTCCGAGGCATGGTGATGTTTTGGATAGTACTCACCGTCGGACTCCTGCTGTTCCAGTCCCGTCTGACGGGGCTCTTCCATATCGGGGCACTCGAGCTTTGGCTGGCCTTCGCGGCGGCCTTCTTTAGCCTTACGACACCCGGCCTTTTCGGTGTGCTGCAAGGCCGTCAGAATTTCCGCTGGCTCGGCGTTGCGCAGGTTTTCAACCAGTTCGCGCTCTTCGCCGCGATAGGCGCGGCGGTGACATTCATCCGCCCGACGGCCACCGCCGCACTCAGCGGGTATCTGATAGCCGTTGCTTGCGGCTTCGCGTTCGCGCTGTTTTTGACCCGCGCCGATTGGAAACCGACACCCCAGCCGTTTGACATCCTCGCATTCATCCGTCGGTTCCTCCCGTTGACCCTGGGTATCGGGTCCC
>JAYTTC010000068.1:0-2699 GCA_043745255.1 Verrucomicrobiales bacterium | reverse complement strand
GCCGATTCGAGAAGGCCGATGCTCGATTGAAAGCGATAGAGAAGGAGATGGTGAACGGGGACATGTACGATTGGGTGATCCAGACGGTGAAGAATTTCAAGGCCTCCCCCGCCTATAAAGGAATCGATATTCCGAACTACAGCCGCGAGGTTCTCGGCGAGTGTCAGATGTTTGTCAAGTTTCCCTACAAAGCAGCCACCTTTAACATCCGCGGCACGGCCTACTACCACGACTTCGGCCGTTTCATCTCCGATCTCGAAAACCGGTTCCCGTTTATTCGCGTACAGAATGTCGACCTCGAGCCCGCGTCGACCAGCAGCGCCACCGCCACCGATGATTTGGAAAAGCTGGCGTTCAAGTTCGAGCTCGTTGCTCTGGTGAACTCTGGCACCCCGACCCCGTGAGCACAACGCACTCGAGATCCAAGTATATGAACCGCGCTTTTTATACCGCCCTGATTTTTGCCGCCAGTGCATTGCTGCCATTGGGCGGTCGCGCTGCCGAGGACAAGCTGGCCAAGGGGAAGGACGCAACCCCCTCATCGCCGAACGAGCTGCGATTTGCGCCTTCTGGATTCGTCCACTACGACACCGGCGACCAGGCACGCATCGGAAAGGATGTTTTTTTCCCCCACTCCGCTCGTCTCCAGGTGAAGGTGGAAACTAAAGCTGCCGCTGCCGGCTCAGGACCCGATGTCGGTCCGCTCTTGAGCAAGCTGGTGCTTAAAGGAATTTCAGGAAACAGCAACCGCCGGCTGGCTGTGGTGAACAACCGGACCTTGGCTCAGGGTGAAACATTTGAGCTCAAAAACAACGGGCAGAACCATCGGATTAAGTGCGAGGAAATCAAAACTCGCTCGGTGGTGCTCTCGGTCGAAGGCTTCACGGAAAAGAAGGAACTCCAACTCCGGGATGGGCTGTAACAACGGCCTCCCGGCGAACCAACCAAACTGAAAAGGATTATGAAACGAACACTCCGCTTGACACTCGTCGGATTGCTCGCCTCCACCTGTCTCGTGGTGAAGGCTAGTGACTCCGCTAACCCCTCCAACGACACCCAGTCCCCCGAGAAGACTGCTCCCACTCCCGAGGCCCCAGCCGCTCCGGCCGCTCCGTCTCAGGAGAGTCCCGCGGTTCCGGCACCCGGGGCTCCGGCATCGCTGCCGACCGATCAGGCCAAGGAAAGCCCGGCCGTTGCTCCCAGCACGCCGGCACCGTCGGCCCCCACCGAGACCCCTGCGGGCCCGGATGGCACCGAAGTGGTCCCGCTGATCGTGATCGATGACGTGCCGCTGACCGACGCGATCCGCAATCTGGCCCGTCAGTCGGGATTGAATTTCCAGTTCGATCCACGCGTGCTCGCTCCCCAAGTGGGTGCGGATGGAAAACCGACCGCGTTGCCGAACGTTTCCTTTCGCTGGGAAAACGTATCCGCCCATGACGCGCTGGTGGCACTGCTGGACAACTACAGCCTCCAACTCGCTCGCGATCCGCAATCGCACATCTCGAAAATCACCGTGAAGGATCCGAAAGCCGAGGAGCCGCTGGTCTCGAAGATTCTTCAACTCAAATACGCCGAGCCCACCAACATGGTCAGCTTGCTGAAACCCAATCTTTCAGCGCGAAGCCAGGTGCTCTCAGATAGCCGCACCTCTCAACTGCTGGTCAGCACGACAGCGCGCGAATGGGAATCGGTCAGCAACATCGTGAACCAGCTCGATTCTCCGACCAAGCAGGTCCTCATCGAAGCACGGATGCTGGAAACCTCGAAGAACCCAACCTCGATTCGCGGAATCGACTGGTCCGGCACGCTCGAAGCCCAGAAATTCAGCTTCGGCGGTGACAAGTCCATTGGGGCCAGTGGCCTGTATAGCGGCCGCATCTTCCATGAAGGCGGAAATCCAGTCTCGGCGTTTCTCTCCGCAGACGGTGTCAACGCAGTGCTCTCCTGGTTGAACAAGGAAGCCGACACCGAGGTTGTTGCCACGCCCCGTGCGGTCACCATGGACAATCAACTAGCGACGCTGATGGTGACCAAAGCGTATCCGATCATCAAGGTCACCCCAGGGTCCCAGAACAGTCCGCCGGGAGCTGAAATCACCTACACCAATATCGGTGTGATTCTCCAGGTCACGCCGCGTATCACGGCCAATAATTACATCTCACTCCGAGTGGTTCCTGAAGTCTCGAACATCGATTCGAAAGACGTTCAGAAAGCAAATGGCGTGGATTTCAGCGCGAACGTCTATGCCATCCGCCGTATTGAAACCAAGGTGATCATTCCCAGCGGAAACACCCTCGTCATGGGCGGCCTGATCAGCGACACCTCAGGCAAGACCTTGTCGAAGGTCCCGGTGCTGGGCGATGCGCCGGCCATCGGCGGCCTCTTCCGCCACAAGAAGGACGTCCGCAACAAGCAGAACCTGCTCATCTTCGTCACGCCAACGGTGGTCGATGATAGCTCGTTTACCGCCTCCAACAGCGGCACTGAGTTCCTGAAGACCCAATACAAGGAGAAGCCCGAGGTCAAAGAAACCATCTGGGACAGCGCGCATCCTGCGGATTGGACCAAACCCCACGCCCCCGTTAAGTCCAACTAAGGGCTAAGGAATCGCGCCAAACAGGCCGATGGAAATTTAAGAGAAGTAAGTAAGAGACGTATGAAAAAGTTGTTGTAGCCCTGCCCCTCCTCGCACTGGT
>JAYTTC010000067.1:0-2700 GCA_043745255.1 Verrucomicrobiales bacterium | reverse complement strand
AAGCTCAAGGCTCGGTGCTGACCAATAAGTATGCCGAGGGTTACCCCGGCAAACGCTGGTATGGGGGGTGTGAGAACGTCGACACCGTGGAGCGCCTGGCCATCGAGCGGGCAAAGAAACTGTTCGGAGCGGAACACGCCAATGTGCAGCCTCACTCCGGTAGCGGCGCGAACATGGCCGTCTACTTCGCGTTCCTGAAACCGGGAGACAAGCTGCTGACCATGGATCTCAGTCATGGCGGTCATCTTACCCACGGAAACAAGGCGAATTTTTCCGGAAAGTTTTTCGAAATCGTTCACTACGGCGTGCGCAAGGAAGACGAAAGGATCGATTACGATCAACTCGCTCAGATGGCTCGGCAGCATCGTCCGAAGATGATCACGGTGGGGGCCAGCGCCTACTCCCGTGTGATCGACTTCGCGCGCATGGGAGAGATTGCCAGGGAGGTCGGGGCCATGCTTCTGGCTGACATCGCGCACATCGCCGGTTTGGTCGTCGCGGGCGAGCATCCGAGCCCTATCGAGCACGCGGACTTTGTGACCACCACCACGCACAAAACCCTGCGCGGCCCTCGCGGCGGTTTGGTTATGTGCAAGGAGAAGTACGCGAAAGAAATCGATTCCCAGGTTTTCCCCGGAATCCAGGGAGGACCTCTGATGCACGTGATCGCGGCGAAGGCCGTGTGCTTCCAGGAAGCAGCTCAGCCCGCGTTCCGCTCCTACCAGCAGCAGATCGTGCTGAATGCGCGGGCCCTCGCCGAGGGAATGAAACAAAACGGCTTTCGGCTTGTCAGCGGAGGCACGGACAATCACTTGATGCTCGTGGATGTTGGCGCTCGCGGGCTGACCGGGAAGGATTGCCAGCTGGCTCTGGATGAAGCAGGCATCACCACCAATAAGAACACCATTCCATTTGAAACACGCTCGCCTTTCCAGGGGAGCGGCGTTCGCCTTGGCACACCTGCGGTGACGACTCGTGGGATGAGCGAGACAGAGATGGCTGCGATCGCCGACATGATCAGCGAGGTCTTGATGGACATTAAGAACCTTGACGCTGCCCATGTGGTGAGGCAGCGTGTCCGCGAACTGACCGCAAGATTTCCCTTGCCGTACTGAGCGAGTTGGAGCATTTCAATTCCGCCGCAGCTGCCGCGTCCGGGCGAAACCCGGCTTACCTGCACAGTTTCCACCTAAAACTACCGTTTAGGATCCACACGATTGGCAATGCACCGCTTGCTTCTGGGGATTCGCATATAAATAGCTATCTATGGCCAGAGTCATCAAGAAGACAGAGCGAGCAGGAGATGCGCCCGTCAAATCCGATCACGGGGCATCCCACCCTCCGAGCGCTGATAAATTGCGTCCGCCGAAGGGTGGAAAACCGAAGTTTATCCGCAAGGGCAAGCCGCCCGAGGCCTACGCTCCGGTGATTCCGCCCTACGCACCGGCCGCGCCCTCCGAGGGGATTCAACTGGAGCCACCACGCCACGCGGTCGAGACCACGACCGAGGATGACGTTCAGCCGATCAAAAAGCCCACCGGGCTCCAGGCTGAGCAACCTCAGGGCCTCACGGTCAACATCGCCGGTCTGCAGGCGATGAGCATGGTTGACCTGAATAAGATGGCCCGTGAGATGGGCATCGAAAATTTCGGAACCATGCGAAAGCATGAGGTGATCTTCCACATCCTTCAGAAGAATGCGGAACGAAATGGCGTTCTGTTCTCTGAGGGCGTGCTGGAGGTTCTCGGCGAAGGTTTCGGATTCCTACGTTCGCAGAGCTTCAACTATCTTTCTTGTCCCGAGGACATTTATGTTTCCCCGTCGCAGATTCGCCGTTTCGACCTGCAGACCGGCAATGTGATCGCCGGCCAGATCCGTCCGCCGAAAGATAAGGAGCGCTTTTTTGCGCTGCTGAAAGTTGAAGCAGTCGACGGCGAGGAACCTGACAAGGCGAAGGACAAGACCCATTTCGACAACCTCACGCCGCTCTTCCCCAATAAACGCTTTCTGCTGGAGACCGCCAGCGACGAGCTTTCAACCCGGGTCCTCGACCTGGTGTGTCCGATTGGGAAAGGCACTCGTGGCTTGATCGTGGCTCCTCCCCGCACCGGTAAGACGGTTCTGATGCAGAAGCTGGCGAATGCCATCCTCAAGAACAACCCCGAGGTCTACCTCTTCATTCTGCTCATTGACGAGCGGCCTGAGGAGGTCACCGAAATGGAGAGGAGCTGCAAGCCTGCCGAAGTGATCAGCTCCACGTTCGATGAGCCTCCCGAGCGGCATGTTCAAGTGGCTGAAATGGTGATCGAAAAAGCCAAGCGCATGATCGAACACAAGCGGGACGTGGTCATCCTGCTTGATTCCATCACTCGACTGGCCCGCGCTTACAACACCGTTCAGCCCCACTCAGGAAAAATCCTCTCCGGCGGTGTTGACGCCAATGCATTGCACAAGCCCAAGCGCTTTTTCGGTGCAGCCCGCAACATCGAAGAAGGCGGTTCCCTCTCGATCATCGCGACGGCTTTGGTGGATACCGGTTCCCGCTTGGATGAAGTCATCTTCGAAGAGTTCAAGGGCACCGGCAACATGGAGGTCCATCTGGACCGCCATCTGGTGGATCGCCGCATTTTTCCATCGATCAATATCGAGCTCTCTGGCACTCGAAAAGAGGAACTCCTCTACCACCCTGACGAATACAAC
>JAYTTC010000066.1:0-2703 GCA_043745255.1 Verrucomicrobiales bacterium | reverse complement strand
CGAGGAGCCGGTTTTCGATGGGGGTACCGGTGAGCACCAGCCGCTGTTTGGCCTTCAGCCCTCGCGCAATCTGAGCCGTCTGGGAGCTCGGGTTCTTGATGTACTGCCCTTCATCCAGAATCACCGCCTGCCATTCCACCGGACTGAGCATTTCTCCCAGGATCCGGAGCTGGTTGTAGTTGATCACATGCAGATCGGCGCTGGAGAGCTCCTGCATGAAGGTATCGATGCCAGCAGCAGGCCAGACTTTTACCCTCAATGAAGGAGTGAACTTCTCGGTCTCCGCACGCCAATTGTCCATGACGGACTTGGGACAGACAACCAGCGAGGGCAGAATGATTTTCACTGGCTTCTTGGGGTCGTCCTGGGTTCGATCATGCAGCCACAGCAGCCACGTCAGCGTTTGCAGAGTTTTCCCAAGTCCCATGTCATCGGCGAGAATCCCGCCAAAATTATTGGTCGAGAGATAGGCGAGAAAGTGGTAGCCCTCTTCCTGATACGGTCGGAGTTCCGCCTTCACGCCGACGGGGACCGGCGGTGTCACTCGCGTCTTGAGCTCCTCGGCTCGCCGTTCGATTCGCGTGTACTGTTCCTCGGGCAAGAAACGCCTGGCGGCCTGATCTGCAAGCTGCAGGACGTGGAGTCGCTGCGGCTCGGCAGAAAGATCGCGCGGCGTCAGCCCGATACGAGCCAGCTCCTCATCCTCCTGCTGGGTGATATCAAACTTCAACCGCTTCCAACCCTTGCCGTCGAGTCGAACGAACTTGCCCCGTGCGTTGAGCAGCAGACGGACTTCCTCTGGTGTCAGCTCGGTATCCGAAACGTCCACCACCACCCGCAAGTCGAACCAATCAGGCGATGCCTCGCTGATGTCGAGCTTCACTCGACCCGATATTCTGCCCTCGATGAAGGAGGAGAGTTCGCCGGCCAGATGCACCGTAATCTCTGGGGGCAGGGTACTGAGCCATCCAGCGAACAGCTCTGGAAATTTACGGGTTACCCGGAGTGCGACCTTGGCGAGGGTTGGGTGTCGCTCCGCTCCCATGACGGTGAGGAGTCCGGGGACTTGGTTCATCGTGGAACGGTCCTCGATGATGATGAATTTCTCGCTGCGAACCTCCGTGGGTTCCTCGTCGAAGTCGTCAGGTTGCGATCGCCAGCTCATGCCGTCCCAGAACTCGCGCTTGCGGCCGCCGTTGGATTCAGCGGTGACATTGAAGATACAGTGCTCGACTTCTTCCGATGCGCTTGCCACTTCGAGATTGCACCGGATCGACACCTCCATGACATCTCGTCTCACCCGGTCCTTGAGTCGTGCGGGAAGCTCCACCTGAAGTGACGACAAGAGCGCGAGACCCTCAGTGGATTCCAGCGCTTCGGAGGGAATTTCGTTCTCCTTCGTGTAATCGATGATCTGTCGCCCTACCGCCGGTCCCTTGTAAACGGCGTCTCGTGTGACGTAGAGGGTGGGCTGGCCCTCGAAAATGCGCAGCGTAGCCCCGATCGGGTCCCCCTTGATGTCGACCAATCTCAGGCGGTAGGTGCCCTCGCTACCGTCCGGAGATTTCATGTCCCATCTCAGCGGGTCTGGTATCCACTGGAAGGTCTGATCTCTCTCGTTGACGAAATGCCCGATAAGCGAGGGGGAACGCAGCAGACGATTCAGCAGTTGCCCAGCTTGAGTATCGTGTTGGAAGAGTTCGATCGAGCCGCTGAGGGCGAATCGTTGCGAGAAGGCGTGCCAGAGGATGGTGGCCTGAGGCGAGATCTCGACCAGTCCAGAGTCGTAGTCGATCAGGAAGGTGGTGATCTCCTGATTGGTAAACATTCTGAACTCGCCCTCGACAGCCGGCTTCCATTCTAGTCCCGCGCTTCCGGGGCGGATCTTGACGCGGAGATCACATCTGGAGAAAGGGGATCGGTCTGGGAGCGGCTGCGAGGATGCCGCCTTCGCCAGGCGCTCCCTCCAATTGCGGATCTCCTTCGAGCGTTCCCATCGCGCGAACTTCGCGTCGACACCGGCCAGATCGCTGATCGGCTTCAGCCAATCGGGGATCGGTATGTTTCGATTGCGCGCGGCGCGGGCGAGGCAAAGCCAGAACTCCAGCTCGTCGCGAATCGGAAAGGGGCTGATGCGGATGCCGAAGGTGGCCGGTTCGCAAATCGGAAGCTGCACGAGACGCAGATTCCACTGGCTGACTTGGCCATTCTCCTTCCCCTCCCGGTAGAGGGCTCCGACATTTTTGAGATACTCCAGTTCGACTTTCTTGAGCGGTCGGCCGAGAGACTCGGAAACTTTCTGAGCGAAGGAGGAGGGCTGGTTGCTGCTGGTTGGGGTGAGCTTGCCAGCGCTGCTTAGATTCTGCACTTGCGCGACGCTGTGTTCGGCAAGGAGTGTCTTGAATCCGGCGTAAATGTGCTCGCAGAAGGTTCCCTCATGGCAGGTGCAGCTCGCGTCCCATCCCTCGATGTCATCGTAGAAGAAGGACGCTTTGTAGGTCTTCCTCCCCCGCACCAAAGCCTCATACTCGCATCCCTCCTCGACACAGTTGACCTCCAGGACATGGCCTCCCCTGAAAAACTGATCTCCTTTCTGCTGCGCCCCCTTGGGAACCTTGCGAAGCAGTTCCTGAATCTCCTCAGGTGCAAATAATAAAAAGCCGTCGCTCATCGATGCCTAACAGTAACTCAGAGACCGCTCCG
>JAYTTC010000065.1:0-10044 GCA_043745255.1 Verrucomicrobiales bacterium | reverse complement strand
CACGCTAACCGTGTTGGCGGATACCGACGGCGACGGAATGCCTGACGCCTGGGAGACGCTGCACGGCTTGAACCCAGGGGACGCTTCGGACGCGGGATTGGATCCGGACGGAGACACCCTGAGCAATCTGGCTGAGTACATCGCCGGGACGGATCCCGCAAACAAGCTCAGCTACCTTAAGGTGGAAAACTTGGAGGGGGCTGCAGTTGGGGTGAACCTGAGCTTTCTAGCTGTGGCGAATCGATCCTACTCAGTTCAATACCGAACCACGCTGGCCAATGGCAGCTGGCAAGTTCTGACGAACCTGCCTGCCCGGTCTGCAGATCGGCTGGAGCGAGTGGCAGATCAGTCACCCCTCGCCGGCGGCCGCTATTATCGAATCGGCACGCCTGTGATCCTGTCCCCATAAACACTCATCCTCCGTGACCCCAAATCACGGGGCAGTCTTTCGATAGACCTCGAGGCGGCAGTCGAAGCCGCCCATGTCTACGACTCGCCGCGACTCGAGCTGCAGCGAGGGTTGAGGGCTTTCCATCTGAAACGGATTGGTGAAAACCAGTCGACCCCCGGGTTGGAGGATCTTGGCAGCGACAGCGAAGAGGTCATCGAAGAGTCCGCGGAGATCCGGAATAGGGACGCGCCGTCCCAGCGGAGGATTGGTAATGAGGAGACTGAGACTATTGGGTCCTAGCCCTTGAATCCTCGCGAAATCGCGAAAATCGCAGCAGGTGAAACGCGCTTCGATCGAATCAAACTGGGCGGCCGCAAAGTTTCTCTCGGTGATACCGATCGCCTCCTCGCTCAGGTCGGTGCCATAGACCCGACGTACGCCGCCACGCAGAGCACGCTCAATCAGCTCCAGACCTGAGCCGCAAAACGGATCCCAAACCCGCTCGTTCGCTACACGCCCGACAAGGCGAGCCATGCAGGCCGCGAGGGGTGGATGAGAAGCCGCTGGAACGTCATCCAATCGGTAACTATGACGCGGGTCAGGCGTCAGACGCGGGCGTAATTCCACCGAGTCCCCCATCGCCGTGCTATGAACATCAATAGCCCAGGGAGCCTCTCGAGGATCGTTTAGAATCTCCGGGCAGAGGGCGTAAGCGCGGTTCGCCACCACGCGCACGGCATCGGCAGGGTGGCCCTTGGCGATGAATTCCAGGCGGTAGCGGATCGAGCCCTTAGTGAGTGCTTCCAGTAAGCGCCGAGACAAGGGTGACGCGATTGCGCCAGCCAGCGCTTCGAGGGTCTCGCTGGCGCTGGAACGTTTCACGAGGGCGAGCACAAGTCCTACGGTGCCGAAACACCGAAGAACGAAAATGTCAGCGAGCGCGAAAGGAGCCAAAGGAGCGATTACCACCAGACCCCGATCGACTTTCACCACACGGAACTTTCCTTGCTCCTCTACTTCATCGCGCATGATCCCTTCCAACCCTCTCCGACCCCGCAAATGAATTCGCAATCCCTCGAAGTCCGATAAGATATGTTCCAAACGAATCCCACTCGGACTGTGATTGCGGGCCACGTTAGCTCGCACTCTCTGCATCGTTTGAGGGGAGAACCCACCCGCTTCTTCCATGGCTTGGAAGGTTGCGGTGCCGCCGATCTTACCCAGCGTCTCTCGGAGGAATTGTCCCTCTCGTTCACTGGTAGCAGTCGGGAGCCGCGCCAGAAGTTCTGCTTCCTCACTCGCACCGACGCCGATCTTGGGCAGCGCGGCCATGGCGTAACGGCGGATCTTTTCCTCGGGGTCCTGCAGCAGCCGCAATAGCCACTGCCTCACGACCTCTTTTTGCTCTGCTGGGCCGGATTCGGAAAACACCACACCCACTGCTCGGATAACGGAGACTCTTTCAAACCGCTCTCGGGGAGAGGTCCGATCGAACCGCGCCACCTCCTCCGTCCAGAGCTGAAGCCAGGGTACGGCGCGCAGCTGCTTATAGAGTTCCTTGCTAGTCTCACCGCTTTTCATAATAAATAAGGCTGCTACCACAGCGGAAGGATTCGGTAGAAACGCTGCGAGCCGGAACCCTGCGGGTCGGCAAGCGTTATGAGATTCCCGGTGGCCTTGATCGGACCGCCCAGATCCAACCAGTTCGCATCGGTCAACGACTCGGTGAACTGCAACTGGTAACTTCCCCAGGGATTCACGCTCCAAACGAGTGCCGCGCCCGACCCCGAGTCGTACTTCAGGCTCTTGAGTCTAAACTCAGAGAACGGGTCCACCGGATTCGTTCCATCTGACAACTCCACAGAATCCAAAACCCCGTCACCATCTGAGTCAGAGTCCGCTGCGGCTCGGGTCAACCCTCCAAAGTATCGGCGCTCCCAGGCATCGGGCAAACCGTCATGATCGCTGTCCCACTCGTCAAACCGCACTTGGAAAAGATCCTCGCGACCGTTGAAATCGTTGGTGATGAGATCCGACGCGACGCTTGTGAAAAATACCACCTGACCGTTGCCGCTTAACACCGGACGTGAGGACGCCCCATTGCCCGCCTGCCCGCTGATTGCAGAGCGCGACAGGAGCCTCGTCGTCTCAGCGGTGAAGTCGCGAACGAAAATGTCAGTCCGAGCGTTTTCATCACCTATTATCAAATCTGAAGCCTCGCTCGAAAAAAAGACGCGACTGCCATCAGGAGTAATCTGAGGATGCTGGGAGGGGCCATTTCCAGGAGTCACACCATCCCTGGCGACAGATACCACATTGGATATTCCGCTTTGCAGGTCGATGCGAACCACTTGGGATCCTCGCCATCCCAGCTCGGGAGGCGTCACCACGGCTGCCAAATAGCGACCGTCCCGGCTCAATTGGAGATCCGTGAATTCCCCTGGCACGATCTGGCTGGTCTGTGATTCCACGTTAAAGATCCGACAGAGTTTGTCTTGAGTGCACAGCCCCAAGAAACGGGAGTCACCGCTCCAAACCGTCTCCTGCACTTCCAAGGCAGCGCTGGCAATAGCGCCCAAGAGTAGAAAGGTTCGTTCTTGAGTCAGGTCGCGCATAAAAACGCGGGGCGCTGCAACCCCGATGGCCCGCTCCATCAGATCCCTGGCCCTGCTCGTGAACACCACCCACCGTCCATCCGGGCTGACAGAGGGATTGACTGAATCTCCCCGCATCTCAGCGGACATCCCTGGCAGGGGTGTACTGACTCGAAGAGGAAGCGCTGGATTGCTCCTGCGCCAGACATAGACGTCGCTGACGAGATCCAAATCCTCTGGGACAATGCCTGATCTCGTCGTGTCATACGCGATGATTTCGGCGTCTGCACTCATCGACCAGGAGGGGAGCGTGTCTGCCGGAACTTCCACACCGGTGACACCTCCATAAATCACATGGCGAGTCCGCGATTCCAAATCCGAAAGCCAAAGTAAGCGACCCGAAGGCCACCAAATCGCCTCGCTGAGCGAGACGAGATACCGCCCCGACGAGCTCATACGAGCCAGCACGGCCGCATTCGTACGATACTGGGTCGAAGCCAATGATGGTGGGTCTGCAACGACAAGATCGTAACCGGTGACCGGCAGCGTGCCGCCACTCGCGAGGTCGCTCACAAAAAAATCACGATACGAAAGATCCAACGGAAATACGGCAGGACGAATGGGCCAAAGTCCTGCAAAAACAAACCGTGTCCCTTCCCAATCAACGGCCTGCGGATGAAGTAGAGGCGACTCCCAATCTCGGTGCGAAGACAGCTCCGGAACGCGGCGAGACACCAGGTGAGTTGTCTGAGCATTGCGTGAGAATAGAAAAACATCCGAAGCCGCATTACGGTCCATGTCCTTCGCTGCAGGAAGCGCGGAATCGAAGGCAACCCATTTTCCATCTGGACTCAGTGTCAATGATTCCGGAGCTGCGTAAAACGGAGTAAACTTCTGTTCAAACTGGGGAAACTCAAAGATTCGAGCGCCCTCCTGGAGCTCCGAAGGGGCTTCCGCTCCAGGCGGAACGGGCTCCGTGGTCAGCTGCGCATTTCCTCGGAAATATTTCCATAGGCCCACCTTTAGAAGGATTGTTTTCCCATCTTCGGAAACGCTCGGATCCGTCCCATTGGTTCGGATATTGGCGTCCACGAGTCCCGCAAGCGCTTGACGTGCAAAACAGCCAAACTCGTAGGGCGGATTTGAAGGGAGAGGCACAGATCGCACCAGAAAATGGTCCACTGGAATTTCTCCTAGCTGGCTGCTGGGACAGGCAGCTCCTTCGGAGGGCTGCAATCGAAGCGTCAGGTAGTCAAATGATCCTAGGAACTGGAACAGTGTGGAGACTTCGCAGATCAGCGTGGGACCTTCATCGGTCACCACGATAGGCGAGCGCGTAAGCTGCGCGAGGCCGGGCTCCCAGCGCTGAACCCAAAAGCGATTTACTTGAGAACGATCATGCAGCACCACTGCTGGGCTTGCACGAAAGCCCCTGCCCAAAACCTTGTAAGCTACATATCGGCCACTTCGACTCACTGTCGGCTCACTCGCAGGATCTCGTAGCGGCGGGTTGTCGGTTCCATCGTTGAAGGGCGGACTGCTGATGAGCTGCGCGACCGGATCTCCTAAGTCCCGGAGATAAATCTCCGTTGTTGCAAGGCCACCCTGCGGAGACGCGACGAGATCGCGGGCGGCACTGCGGAACACAATCGTGCGCCCATCAGAAGAGATCTGCGGAGAGTCGCTCGCTGCGCCGCCACTGGACACACCGTCCTGCGCAACGCTCACTAGACGAGGGCTAGCCTCGGCAAGGTCGCGAACGAAAACATCACGCGCCTTGTTCGCATCGGAGGAGACAAGATCATTCGCATCGCTCTCGAAAACCACGAGTCGACCGTCTTCAGAGATACGCGGCGGTCCGCAGGGCCCATTGCCACCGAAACCTTGCGGCGTCGTGCTAACCAGACGAGTTGTTCCGAGTTGCGTATCCCGCACGAAAACTTGAGTGCTACCTCCTGGGATGGGGTCTGCCGTCAGATCGCTGGCATCACTTAGAAACGCTATGTAACGACCGTCAGCCGACCCCGCAGGACTCGAAGAATTGCCGTTGCCCCCGCCCACCCCCGTCCAGTTTACACTCACTAGCACCGTCGCGTGGGAGTCCAGGGAATGGAGGAACACATCCATCCAAGGCCCTCGATCATCATTGGTGACCAGATTATTGGCAGTGCTAAGGAAGAGAAGATGGCGACTGTCCCGCGTGAACGCGGAAGCGAATGCTCCCGTACCAGCCGTCACACCGTCTTCTCCCACATGGGACGCGGTCTCTAAGGAGGCTGAGCTGGACGAAAGGGCGGCAGACAAACCAAGAGCGATCCAGCAAACGGCCTGAAAACACTTGGCACCGAATCGATTCGATGCATTGAACCGAGAAGATTTAGCAAATGCTCCAGTCATGGCAATCATGGCAATCATGGCAATCATGGCAATCATGGCAGTCGAGGCTGGCCTAGGGGATGAGGGAGTGGCTGTTGTTCCCGGGATCCGTGGCTCCAGATAAGGTTGCCTTTAACCCGACCGCGTCGGTCTGCCGTACCGAGCCGTCGCCAGTCAGCAGATTTCCGCGTAGGTAATGGTTCGTCGCCGACCAACGGGCGACATAGCTGTCCGGAACTCCAAACGATCCGTTAAAGCTCTGCACGAGTGCATTGCCGACAAAGCTGCAGCTCGATGAGCTCCCCCCCTCGATGTCCAAGTCCCCCGAAACGAGAGTCCCGGGCTGGCGGAACTCACTGTCGCTTCCGATCAGATAGCTCACGTTCCTGTTCAGGAGTGTCGGAAACGACAAGGCGGGCAGGCGCCGACCGGACGGGCAGACGAGCAATCGGGGAGATTGCAGATAGTTGGAGAGGGTTCGCCAATGGTCCGACGCGCCGGTTTGCCCGGCTGATCCGCCCTGAGGCCTTCCAACCCTCCAAGGAATGTTACCACCATGATCCAGAGCGAATGCTTGAAAAGCTTGTCCCGCCATGTGGAGGTTGTTCGCGCAGATCAGTCGCTTCTCTCGTAAAGGAGTTCCTCCGAGGATGGGCAATCCGGCAGCCGCCAAAACTAGGAGCGCGGCAACCACGCAGAGCAGATCCATTCGAGCGAAGGCTGAGTTGATGCGGATGGTGTGAGGCAAAGGCATTCTGTCTCCTTGATTATAGATTCTTAGCTAACGTATATAGGTCACTTCCAGAGTCAAGATCTACCGCTCTCACTGGTCTACCGCTCTCACTTTTCTGAGGCGAGGCTTGCACCCCAGCTCAGCCATTTTATGATCCGCGCACTCGCAAATGAACGCCACAGAACTGATTCGCGAAGGCCTGTTTGTCCAAACCTTTCTAGAGGCCTTCGACCTCCCCGCCGCCGAGGACGGCGCTGCTTCCTACGAGAACGGCAGGGTGGTCAATGTAACTTGTACCAGGCCGGGGCGCGAATACGTCGCCTGGGTATTGGATACGGCGAAATACAGCGTGTCCCTATGCTACGACCAATCCGATGGATGGGAGGGGCATTGCACCTGCGCGATCGGCGTCGGATGCAAGCACATCTTTGCCGCTATGCTCGCCATTTCAAAACGTGGCAAACCGTCCCCCCGCGACCGCGTGTCCCTTAGAGCGCAAAAGGCAGGACGTTCAGGCTTGGTAAAAAGAGCGATTCAGAAGCCAGTCACACCAGAGCCGCCATCGTCGCCTTTGAAGGCGCGCTTGGCGGAGACTTTGGGGCGAGCCCTCACCCACCCCGCGCGAGCCTATGTGCGCGTTTTGCAGACTCTCTTCGCCAGCGTCCAACACGGTCGCCGTTCGCTCACGCCGCAAGACTTACGGCTGCTCGCCCAAAACTTCAACGCCTACGGCTGGGAACCGCTCGACCTGTGGCCCAAGCCGCCGACGAACGATCTAGAGCTCTGGCTCTACTGCGCCTGGGAGCTGAGACGACGAGGCATCGCGATCCCAGACTTCATGCTGCCGGTCACCGATTTGGACGCGATCGAGCCGCAGATGCGGAGCTGGGAGCGCGAGAAGGAAATCTCCCGATGGCGTGCATCCCTTGATGCAGCTCACACGGCTGGGCCGACCCAAGCGGCCGATCCGATTGATCTCCGGATCGTCCTGGGTCCACTCGATGCGACGGTCGAATGGCGAGCTTCCCCTACCGAACCCTTCAAAGAACTGAAGCAGATCCAGGCTCGCCGCCTCCTGCACACGCACCTGGATGGGTCGCTGTTGCTGGTGCCTGAATCCGCGTCGCTTTGGCTCTCTCTCCAGGATCCATATCATCAGTCCTGCGTGTGCAAGCTCGCTTACAAAGACATTGGAGCCCGGCGAACCTTGAATCGAGTGCTACGTCTGCCGGGACTAGCAGATCGCGTCGTCACCGAGCGGGGCGAGCCTCTAGCCAGGCCGGTTGAACCGCTGCGCTTTGAGCTGCTCCCCGCAGAGACCGAGGTTGGCGATTACCGGCTGCGTCTCGTGCGACACGACGGCTCCATGGCGCCCGCGCTCCTCCTCACTCTACCCGGCAGTCCCACGCTCTACTTATCTTCAGACGCTCTCAACGTGGGTCCGCCATCGCATGGTTTTGGGGAGTCGGCGGAGCTGACCATCCCGGCTCCTGCCATCGAGACCTCGGGCGGACTGAGTTTCATCACCAGCCTGGGGCTCGGACTTCCCCCCCGACTTATAGCGCTTACGCGTCAAGTGGAGGTGAAGGTGAAAATATTCTGCGATCTCAAGCCGGTCTATTTTGGCAGCGTCAAGGAGTCGATGTTCGTCCGCGTTGTTGCCGAGTTTGAAAAGGGCAGAACGGAAGATTTTACTCCTCAGGGCTGGCGTCCCTCATTTGGCGCGCAACTCGCCGAGGGCAAGGGCAAGGCGGTGAACGATGGGTTAATTCCGGTCCTGGACCGCTCGGCTCAACATCATGTCCATCGATTGTTGGAAGCGATCGGTGTCAAGTGGGAGCAATACTCCGACGGTTGGCGGGTGAAGATTACCAAGGATTTCCCGGAAGCGTTCATCGCTTGGCTTGCCTCCTTCCCCTCCAATGTCGAGGCGCATCTCGATGCGGAACTGGCCAGCCTGCGCTGTGCGCCGCTCTCTGGCAGGGTACGTCTGGATGTCGAGGAAGCCGGCGTCGATTGGTTCGATCTCAAGGTCGTCCTCGATCTCGCCGACACCGAATTGGCACCGGATGAATTGAAGCTGCTGCTCAATGCCCGGGGCCGTTACGTGCGGCTAGGGAAGAAAGGCTGGCGACGTCTAGAGTTCAATCTCACCCAGGACGAAGACGAACGGCTGGCGCGCCTCGGGCTCGATGCTCGAGACTTCACCGCCGAACCGCAGCGCCTCCATGCGTTGCAACTCGCGGACGAAGGGGCCACTCGATTGCTCCCCGCGCAGCAGGTTGAAAAAATCCAGCGTCGAGTCGGCGAGCTCAAAGCCCGCGTGGCACCCCAAATGCCAGAGGCCATCCGGGCTGAGCTGCGCCCCTATCAGATTGAAGGGTTCCACTTTCTCGCCTACCTCACGGCGAACCGCTTCGGCGGAGTCCTCGCGGACGACATGGGTCTTGGCAAGACGCTGCAAACCCTGACCTGGCTTGCCTGGCTGCGTTCGGAGGCACTGGCCGCCGACGCTCAAAATCCGGCTAAGCCCTCACTGGTGATCTGTCCCAAATCCGTCATGGACAACTGGCACGCCGAGGCCGATCGCTTCCTCCCCGGGCTTCGAGTGAGGCTCTGGCGTGGTGAAGACGTCGCGGCGCTCGCCGAGGCGCGCCAGCAATCGGACCTGATCGTGATGAACTACTCTCAGCTCCGCGCCCTCAGTCCCGACATCGCGCAGATGCGCTGGCACACTGCAATTCTCGACGAAGCTCAGTACATCAAGAACCCCGACTCGCAAACCGCCCAAGTTGCTCGCGCGTTGCAAGCCGATCATCGACTCGCGCTCACCGGAACGCCGATCGAGAATCGCCTGCTCGATCTTTGGAGCATCCTGGCCTACGCCATGCCGGGTGTCCTTGGAAACAGAGCTCAATTTACTCGCAAATTCAATGCCGCCGACGATCCCCTCGCCCGTCGACGTCTCGCTGCCCGTGTGCGGCCTTTTCTATTGCGAAGAACAAAGAACCAGGTGGCAAAAGATCTGCCCGATCGAATCGAGGAGGACCTGCTCTGCGAGCTCGAAGGAGAACAAAAGACGCTTTATCGCGCTGAGTTCAAACGCGCCCAGCAACTCCTGTTGAAAGTCCAGACTCGGCAGGAATTGAATGAGAACCGCTTTAACGTCCTGACCTCCCTGCTCCGACTGCGTCAAATTTGCTGCCATCCCGCGTTGGTGAACGGCTCTCTGCGAAAAGCCGAGAGCGCCAAGGTGAACGCGCTGGTCGATCTGCTGGAACCGTTGATGGAGGAAGGCCATAAGGTGCTGGTCTTCTCTCAGTTCGTCAGCATGCTCGATTTGTTAAAGGATACGGTGAAACAGCACGAGTGGCAGCACTTCTACCTCGCAGGTGAAACAGAGAACCGGGGCGAACTCGTAAAGGAATTTCAGAAGGCCAAAGGCTCTGCGGTATTCCTCATTTCACTCAAGGCCGGCGGATTCGGACTCAATCTCACTGCGGCGTCCTACGTCGTCCTCTTTGATCCTTGGTGGAATCCGGCCGTCGAAAATCAGGCCATCGATCGTACCCATCGCATCGGCCAGACGAGCAAGGTGATTGCTTATCGGTTGTTAATGAAGAACAGCATCGAGGAGAAAATCCGCAAGCTCCAGAAAACCAAAGCGGCCCTCGCCGGGGACGTATTGGGTGAGGAGACTTTCTCTAAGAGTCTTACCTTGGATGATCTGCGATTCCTGTTCGCCGAGGAGTAGGTCGCGGCCTCACACTCTTCTCAATGGCCGCATTCACCAACATCGCCGCTTACAAGTTCGTTCCGCTGACGAATGTCGGCCCCTTACGCGAGCGATTGCTGACGCTATGCAAAGGATGGCAGCTGCGAGGGACCATTCTTCTCAGCCCGGAGGGCATCAACCTGTTCGTTGCAGGCGCGGCCGAGACCGTGGAGCT
>JAYTTC010000064.1:0-2717 GCA_043745255.1 Verrucomicrobiales bacterium | reverse complement strand
TTTAATTCTCTTCTGCGAGCTGTCTGGCCCGCTCCAGGGTGCTTTCCGAACGCTTCTCCAGCTCGTTGCTCACCACCCAGTGGTAGTTCCAGATCGGGTTTCTGAATTGTTTGGTGCTCGGGTCTACGAGGAGGAGAGTTCTCTGAAAATCATCAAGCAGCACCTTGTTGGGAAGCTCTTTGGCATCCTGGATCAGACGGGTGTAGAGATGGGCGGCTTGATTGGTGTAGCCCCGAGTATGCAGCAGGATCATCGCCTCACGCAGCTCAACATGCTTCGACTGTCGCTCCTGAAGTCCACGGATGACCATCACGCTGCAAAATACCAGCAGGGCCAGAAAGCTCAGGACGTAACGATAATGGCGGATAAACCGCATATGCCTAGGTATCGACGCGACGGGCGCGGGATGAATTCGGGTTTTGTTGGCCGAGACCTGACGCAACGGGCTGCTAACGACGCTTCCGTCCTTTGGCGGGGTATCTACCACGCAGTCCAGGCGATCGATCTCCACCCGACACGGTGAGTCCGCCGCGTCGTTTGAGCTCGTTGACCTGATCGCGGATCAGCGCTGCCTTCTCGAACTCCAGATTCTCCGCCGCCGATAACATTTCTGATTCCATCTCCCGAATCGTCTCGGTGATATCGAAGTCGCCCCCGGCGTCTCGGATTACCGAAACGGCCTTGTCCATCCCTTCACTCTTGCCGCCCAATCCCTCTTCCACCGCTCGGCTCACACTGCGCGGCGTGATATTGTTCGCAACATTGTAGGCGATTTGCTTTTCTCGTCGATACGCCGTGGTCGCGAGGAACTTTTCGATGCTGCGGGTGCGCACATCCGCGTAGAGGATCACTTCGCCATTTAAATGTCGCGCCGCCCGGCCGGCAGTTTGGATCAGGCTGGTGGCGGAACGCAGATAGCCTTCCTTGTCCGCGTCCAGAATCGCCACCAGCGAAACCTCCGGGAGGTCGAGCCCCTCGCGAAGCAGATTGATGCCCACAAGAACGTCGAATTCGCCTTTGCGCAGCGCTCTCAGAATCTCCACCCGCTCGATCGCTCCGATCTCGCTATGGAGGTAGCGGACGCTGATTCCGATGTCGCGCAGATAGTCCGTCAACTCCTCGGCGGAGCGCTTGGTCAGTGTGGTCACCAGAACGCGCTCCTTACGTTCCACTCGAAGTCGCGCCTCGTTGATGAGATCGTCGATCTGCCCCTTCAAGGGCTTTAGCGTGACTTTCGGGTCGATGAGTCCGGTGGGACGCACCACCAGCTCCGCCACCCGTTTCTCTGACCAGACCAGTTCCCGCTCTGCCGGCGTGGCGCTCAGATAGATGGTCTGGCCCTGAAGTTCCTGAAACTCCTCGAATCGAAGGGGACGATTGTCGAGCGCGCTGGGGAGGCGAAATCCATGTTCCACCAGAACCGTCTTGCGAGATCGATCGCCTTCATACATCCCGCCGATCTGTGGCACCGTGGCATGCGATTCGTCCATGATCAGCAGGTAATCCTTGGGAAGGAAATTGAGAAGCGTGTGCGGGCGAGAGCCGGGAGGGCGTCCACTGATGTGACGGGAATAGTTTTCGATTCCCGAGCAAAATCCCATCTCCTCCATCATCTCGAGATCATACTCCGTTCGCATCTTGATACGCTGCGCTTCTAGGAGCTTTCCGGTTTTCTCAAACTCCGCGATTCGATGTCCCAGCTCCTCGCGGATGGTCAGAATTGCCTGCTTCAGCTTTTCGCCGGGCGCGACGAACTGTTTCCCGGGATAAATCGTGACCGAGTCCAACGTGGCGATCCGATTTCCCGTCAATGGCTCGAACCGGGTGATCCGCTCCACTTGGTCCCCGAAGAACTCGAACCGCAATGCGTCCTCGGTGTAGCCCGGGCAGAGCTCCACCGTGTCGCCACGCACGCGAAAATGGCTGCGAGAAAATTCGATATCGTTCCGCGTGTACTGTAGGTCCACCATTCGGCTGAGGAGCTGCTCACGCGTTAATTCCTGTCCCACCCGCACCGGAATCACCATCGCTTCATAGTCCTCCCGGCTCCCGATGCCGTAGATGCACGATACGCTCGCCACCACCACCACGTCGCGTCGAGAGAAGAGCGAACTCATGGTTGAGAGGCGCATCCGTTCGATCGCTTCGTTCACGCTCGAATCCTTCTCGATGAAGGTGTCCGTGCGCGGGATATAGGCCTCTGGCTGGTAGTAATCGAAGTAGCTGACGAAATACTCCACCGCGTTGTGGGGGAAGAACGACTTGAATTCCGAGTACAGTTGAGCGGCTAGAGTCTTGTTGTGTGAGAGGACCAGTGTGGGGCGGTCGAGGTTCTGGATGACGTTTGCCATCGTGAAGGTCTTTCCCGAGCCGGTGACGCCGAGGAGGGTCTGCTGCCGATGCCCAGCACGGAGCCATTCCGTCATTTTTTCGATCGCGGCAGGCTGATCGCCGGCGGGAGCATAGGGCGACTCGAGTTTAAACATAGATAGACAGAGGCGCTCAACCTAGGAGTGGGGCTGGGGAGCGTCAATGTTCTGCAGATTCGGTCTCGGCTCCGAAAATCCTGTGGGCCGTCTCTCCTCAAGGCGCGTTGAGCCCGATCTCGCTGGGATATTTCAGGGCTATCGACATGCTTGGCTTGAAGCCGCCTCGAGATAACGAGATGGAGCGAAATGACTGGCTTCAGGTCGTTCGATCTGCTCCCCTCTCGGCAT
>JAYTTC010000063.1:0-2726 GCA_043745255.1 Verrucomicrobiales bacterium | reverse complement strand
GACCCCGCGGAACCCGGCCCGTCGCAACCCCTCCTCCGCTCGCGCGCGACCCCGTCACGCCCTTCATCGTCCAAGCCGGACGTGGACACCGTTCGGCGAGACCTACTGACCAGTACGTGCAACATTATGCCAATCTGCTGAGCGACCACCTATGGATTAAACGGAAGACGAAATGGTTTCTTCCGGTGAATCTTCAGGAAAAATGCCTCCGTATAGCTACCAAGAACGGGAATGAAACCGTCGCTCTGATTGAGGAGGTAAAAACTTGGCAAAAGACACTTGGCTGCGATCTTGAGGGTTTTCTTTACGAGGTTGCTGACCGTTGTTTCGGCACGTGCTTCAAATACTCTTGCAAGGTTTGGTTCATGTTCATCCCGCCAGAATTCGACGCAATCCCGAG
Source organism: Verrucomicrobiales bacterium (assembly GCA_043745255.1). Taxonomy (GTDB): domain Bacteria; phylum Verrucomicrobiota; class Verrucomicrobiia; order Limisphaerales; family UBA11320; genus UBA11320. Next base: position 2,326 of record JAYTTC010000063.1, on the reverse strand, counting down.
CTTGAGAGAAGGTGGTGCTGATCCCGTATTGCGAGGCAGATTGGCAAAATATGAATTCTTTGTCGTTCCCTTCGGAGACTCGATCAGTGTCCGGAAGCCGGGTATCTTTCTGGACGTCAAATTAGTAGAATCGATGGAAAGCCACAAGCTCATCAAGCAACGATTGCATGATGCAGCTCTAAACAACCCAGTCTTCAACCGGGTTAGAAGAACTGAGAGGCTAGCTAAATTCGACATCCTTTTAAATCATGAGATTTGCTCGTTCGAAGAAGCTGTCGATTGTGATCAAGCGGAGTTGCGCCGGAGAATCTCCAACCGGATAGAGCGATTTTCGAAGAGCATCCACCTCGAGGTTGTGGCGTTCTTTAAACAGCAACTTTCTGGTGACAAGCGTGGAGGACCAAGAAAACAGTGGATTCTTCAGGGGACGGCGAACTTCCTCGGAATCGGCGAAGAGGCTGTCGCAGATTTCTCCCACCGCACTTTCAGAACACCCTTCACACCGCCGAAACCTCCCCCAAGAGCGCCCTCCAGATTTCGACCTCGTCCCCGCCCAGACGACGGGGCCGATGCACTATTTGATCTTCTCATTCCTTGCGTTTAGTCCGACCAGACGTAAATAATGACTGCATGATTTCGCGGCCATTCTGGCTTGATCAGATCGTTAGCTGCTGGCGCAAGGCACCCATCGTCTGGCTCTCGGGCGTGCGCCGGGTGGGCAAGACCACCCTCGCCGCCGGGCTGGCGGACGCCGAGTTCCTGAACTGTGACCTGCCCTCGGTCCAGCACCTCCTGACCGATCCCGAGGCGTTTTTCCGATCTCTTTCCAAGCCCCGGCTCATCCTGGATGAGGTCCACCAGCTGCCCGATCCCAGCCAGCTCCTGAAGATCGGCGCGGGTGCCTTTCCCCAGCTGAAGATCCTCGCCACCGGTTCTTCCACCCTGGCCGCGACGCACAAGTTCCGCGACAGCTTGGCCGGACGGAAGCGCAACCTCCACCTCGTCCCCGTGCGGCACGACGAGCTGCCCGCCTTCGGCATCCGCGACCTCCGCCGCCGGCTCCACCGCGGCGGCCTGCCCGCGGTCTTGCTCGCTGATGGATACGATCCCGGTTTCTACTCGGAGTGGCTCGATTCGTACTATGCCCGGGATGTGCAGGAACTCTTCCGCGTGGAGAAGCGCGGCGGTTTCCTCAAGCTCGTCGAGAGCGTCCTGCGTCTCAGCGGCGGACAGATGGAAGCGACCGCGCTGGCCCGCCTCTGCGGCCTCAGCCGGCCCACGGTGCTCACCTATCTCGACGTCCTTGAGCTCACCCATGTCGCCGCCTTCGTCCGGCCCTACTCGGGCGGGGGCAAGCGCGAACTCGTCCGTCAGCCCAAGGTCTATGGCTTCGACACCGGCTTCGTCGCCTTTGCCCGGGGCTGGACCGACCTTCGCCCGGAAGATTGCGGCCTCCTCTGGGAGCATCTGGTCCTCGACCGCCTGCTCTCCGATCCCGCCGGACCCGAGGTGATGTATTGGAGGGACAAGGACCGGCACGAGATCGACTTCGTTCTCCCCGGCGGGAGAGGCGTCGTGGACGTGGTCGAATGCAAATGGAGCGCTTCCGGATTCGATCCCAAGAATCTCCAGGTCTTCCGCGCCCTCCATCCGGCGGGAAAGAACCTCGTGGTGGCCGCCAATGTCACCAAGCCCTACGCCCGCGAGGTCGGCGGCCTGACCGTCACCTTCACCGGACTCGACGCCCTCACGCTCTGATCCCAGTCCGGTTCCACCAGACTGATGGAAAACGAGGAACGTGCGACGATCTCAAGCGGGTAGCGCTGCATGTTGGAAGCGATGCCGGCGCTTGATGTCCCAAACGGCTCCCGGCGGTAGAACCCCGGGCGAAGGGTGAATTCTGCCGGAGACGGCGACCTTCCTCGGATTCGGCGCAGAGGGCGTCGCAGATCTCGTCCACCGACCGGTCGAGGATGGCCTGCCATTCCGCGTAGCAGCGTAGCAAAGCCACGCTCCCGGAGTTCTGCCGGGACCAGCGGGCCAAGTTGTCGCGAGCCAACTTCAGCGGTCCGGTCGATCCGCGCAACCGGGCCGCCACATGCCGCGCCAATTCGAGACTGACCGCGTCCTGAAATGCATGCGACATGGGGAATATAACCTGGGTCGGGGCGAGCAGCCAGTCCCGATCTGGTTCGTGGTCCGCGCCGAGGTCGGTCCGATTCAAGTCGGCGGATTGTTTCGCGCCCGCCGTTCGTGGATCGCGGCGAGCATGCGCTTGATCTCGGCCTCCTCATCTTCCGGGGAGGTCGGCCCCGAAGAGACGACC
>JAYTTC010000062.1:0-2729 GCA_043745255.1 Verrucomicrobiales bacterium | reverse complement strand
GTATAAACCAGGGCGTGTCCCCATAGCTCTCGCGAACGGAACTCCCAAGAGTCACAAACTCGACGAGAGGGAATCCCGAGGTTCCATCGTTGTCACCGATGGGCACTCGCGCGCTATTGGGGGATCCAATGTAGTAACCCGTGCCCGGAGTGAGAGAGAGGGTGAGATAGTCTCCAAATTCAATGTAAGCGTCCTCCACTGGCTGAAGATTGATCGTCGCGGAGGTGGCCCCTCTAGGCAGGAAAACACTATTCCCAATCGCAGCGTAGTCAGTGTTGGGAATAGCAACCCCGCTCACCGAGAAATAGACGGTAAGGGGCCCGGGGCTCCCCCCAAAACGCGTCACCGTGTATTGGATCGCAGTGCCTCCTTCAACGAGAGCGTTGGTTCCAGCGGGGGTTAGAGTTACCATCGGAATCGACTCATCCTCGATCCAAACCGTGGCGGCAGCGGGAGCTGAGACATTGTAGGCCGTGCTCGAGGCGAGCTGGAGCACGACCGACTCAGCCGGTTCGGTGAGTCCGTCCGCCAACGCCAGGCAGTCGATGCCGACCGAATCCTCGCCGGCAGGGATGACAACGAAGCCCGGCAGCGTCGCAAAATCCACCCCGTTGGTGGCGGTTCCAGCGAGCAGGTAGTTGACCTGCAGCGAGGCGCTGAGGTCTCCAGAACGGCTGATCACGAATCGTCCGGGTTCTCGCCCACTAGCCTCAGAGGTGACCTGGGTGGAGGCATTAACCGTGACAGACGTCAGGTCGTTGTCCACCAAGATGACCGTGGCACTACCGCCTGCAGCTGCGTAACCGGCACCTGCTGCCACTGTAATGGTCACCGTCTCGTCCCCCTCAACAAACAAGTCGTCGAGGGCTCTTATGATGATCATCGCAGCCCTGTCCCCTGCCTCGAATGTCGCAACTCCGGACAGAGTCTCGTAATCGATACCATTCGAGGCGGTACCGCCGATGGTGTAGTTAACCTTCAGAGTCGAGTCAAAACTAGCATCGCGCGAGAGGAGAACCACGGCGTCATCTTCACCCGACTCCAGCCCGGTCTCGTCATAGATCAGCGCGGTAATGTTGGGAATCGGAGGGGAGGAATCGTCGAACAGGCTCAGAGTGGCTGCGGCCTTGCCGAGAACATACTGCGGATGGGTCTGGTACCAGGTCAGCGTGCGGTTGACGCTTCGCACTTCCCATCCAGGGACGGCCCAGCTGTTGGTCATCGCCAGAAGCATGTCGTTGGTGCCGTCGTTCGTGACCACGTTAAAAAAGCGATCGAGGTTGGTCTGGATAAGGAGTTGGAGGGTCACCGTCTCGCGACCTTCGCTCACTCCGTCCGCAGACGGAACGATGGGCAGATCGATAGTATTGGTACCCGGGCCGAACACGATTCCCGTCCCGATATCAGCGAAATCCTCCCCTGGAGTGGCGGTGCCGTAGAGCCGAAAGCTGACCCCCAAAGCATCGTTGGTGGAGCCTGTGCGAGTGAGCCGGAAGATGCCGGCTCGCAAACCACGCTCATCCGCATTGGTGGCGACGACGACGCTGACCTTCGGAAGAGCAATCGCCAGATGATCGTATTGTGTTCCATCCATGCTTTCAGCGGGTGCGGGGTTATTGAAGGAAAGCGGTGAGCTCTCGTAACCGTAAAGGAAAGCAACGTTCGTGACGGAGGAGTTGGTTGATCCGGTCAGGATATACCGCCCTTCCGAGTCGGTGAACGCGACGCGCTGATCGCTCCCGATGGCAGCCACTCGAACGTCGGCCACCGGACGACCGTCCTGATCGACCACCTGTCCTTCTATGTGTCGGGGGCCACCCGTGCCAACGATAACGAACACGTGTGCGCTGGTCTTGCCCCCCTTCATGTCGGAGACCTCGCAACGAACCGCGTACTCTCCGGACTGACCAAACGACTTGGTCACGGTGGTTGAGTTGGGTCCGAATGTCTCGTCGGAAAAATCCCAGCGAAACACGACACCATCCCCGTCGGCATCGGCAACATCCTGCGCGGAAAACTCCACCGCCTCACCCGGGGCGAGGATGAGCTTGTTCGCATGAAGAGTGAACGTGGGCGGCCGGTTATTCGGGAATTGCCCAAAGTTCACCACGACATCGACCCACTCCTCCGGCGGAACGCCGCCTCGCGCTACCGGTGTGATATGAAGTCCGATTTCGGGGTCTGAAAACGTATGCCCCACGACGAGTGCGGCATCCTCCATCGCCTTTTTACTGCCGGGAGTCATGTCCAGCAGTTGAGCCGATCCGTCAGTCCCGTCCCATGGCGTCCAATAGACGGAAACACCATTGGCGAGCCACGGATTGTTGGGAAATTGCTGGCGGTGGTCGATCCAATAGAAGCGACGGATGCCGGTGTTAAAGTCATGATCCTTCTCCAACGCCAGCGCATATTGACGGTCTGGAAGGACCCGAGTTCCGTCGAAGGCGTAGATGCGATTGGTTCCGTTCTTTGATGGCGCGGCGACGTGCTCCGGAGAGATCCAGTGCAGCCACCACTTCATCAGCGAGCTGAACTGCCCGTTCAATCCATCTCCGCTACCCATCCAGTCATTCGGATTCCCATACTCTTTGTCATAGTTGGTCCCTGCTGTGGGATCCACGAAGTAAGTATTCCCGAGAATCGTGTCGTGTCCGTAGACGCCGTCCAAATCAATCGCTTTGACATCATCGGCTAGATTCGGGATGCCCTTGGCGTACTTCGTAAAGGTC
>JAYTTC010000061.1:0-10115 GCA_043745255.1 Verrucomicrobiales bacterium | reverse complement strand
ACCCGAGCCAGCCCGAGACGTTGCTGCATGCCGCGGCTGAGAGCTCCAATCAAAGCCCCCTTCTTTTCGCTGAGACCCACCAACTCCAGTACATCTGCCACCGTCTTCTCCCGTTTCGCGGCTGGAATTTTGTAGCAGGCACCGAAGAAATCGAGGTATTCCGTCACCTCCATGTCTTTGTACACTCCGAAGAAATCCGGCATATAGCCAATGATCCGGCGCACCTGGTCGGCTTCGGTCACCACATTGTGTCCCAGCACGAACGCGGACCCCGAGGAGGGAGCAAGGAAGGTAGCCAGAATCCGGAGCGTGGTGGTCTTGCCAGCGCCGTTCGAGCCAATGAAACCGAAGAGGTCGCCCCTCTGGACGATCAGGTCCAGCGAGCTCAGCGCGGTCATGTTCCCGTAGGATCGTGTCAGTCCCTGCGTCTGCACCGCGGGGAGTGGAGGGGTAATGGTGTTCAAAGTCGACATGGTTCAGCGGCGGTAGGAGGTGAGGAATGATGCTGGCCAAAATACTCTCATCGGTTCCGTGGGGGGAACTTTTCGGCCGGCAGAATCAAGCGGTAGCAGGTATATCGCTTACTTTTTCGGGGCTCGAATTCATTGAAGCTGGGCACCGCAGTGTGATCGGGAAGCCAGGCGAAAAACAGGCCATCGCCCTGCCGTACGCGGTGGGAGAGATCGATCCCGGGCGAGGCGATGAATCGGGAGGACTCAACATTGCCGCTCGCGGTAGTCAGTCCCGAAAGTGATGCGAAGAGGGTCAGATCCCTGGGGGATGGTTTATCTTCAGTCGAGTTGTTTCCGAACGCCTGACGTCGGTTGTCCGCGGCCGAGGTGATTCGGGGCTGCAGAGCGGCAATGAAGTCGCTCATTGCGAGCCCGGCGGTGATTTGCGTGTCGGTGAATTCTGAATTCCCGGTGGCGATGTTTTCGATCTCGTACATTCGTCCATTGTGAATTAAGCATCCCTGCTCGATGCGCTGGCCAGTCTGGTTGTCGATCTTGAGTTTTAGAGGGCTGCCCTCGCCGGTCACCTCGACGCGAAGCGGGAGGGGATGAGGGGTCCAGGCATCCTGGACGAAGAGCCGGCTGGTCCAGACCGGCACCGGCACGCTTGCTTTGTAGCTGTTCCCGACCTGTGCGATTATTCCGTTGTCACCCTCTCGACTGCCTCTTCCCTGAAGTTGAGCCTCTGGGCGGAAGGTGGCGAAGGGAAGCTTGCTCCCAAAGTTGTAACGGTGGTTCGAGGGGGAGTAGGTGCTGCCGAAGCTCCGCACCCGCCACTGCGATTGATCGCCAAACGGAATGACATCCACCATCTGAATTTCATTCCATTCCGTTTCGCCCGCTCGCAGTCGATAGCCGATTACATAGATCAGGCCCGAGAAGAGGGCGACATAGCAGGGGAATGTGATCCAGGTGAGCATCTCGCGATTGATTTTGCGAAGCCACCAACGATCAAATGGGCCAATGACTAGGAGATAGCCCAGCAATAATAGGAGCAGCCAGCCTACCGGGAGTTTTCGGATCTGAGTGCTGTCGATGAGAGCGCCGAAGACCCCATCGGTGGATCGATACGAAAACGAACCGACGCCCTGTCGAATCCATTCTTTGCCGCCACACAGCGACGCCCAAAACCAGGTCCGGTGCTCCCAGGTGGTGAACGGCTCTCGTTCGGAGTTGAAGGCGAGGAAGGAAATGCGGCCCCATCCTCGCGCTGCTGAGACGACGAGCGGAGTGTTTTCGCTCGCCACATCGATTTGCAATCCGGTGGGATTGAGAGTCCAGACGGTCATCTCGGCGTTCGCGAAGCCGGAGCCGAAGCCGAGAGCCAGCAGGCTGGGATGTGTCGTGGGTGCGTTCGGCTGATTCTTGTTATTTTTCTGTACCGGAAACTCCGGCCAGTTTTGCGTGCTGAAATGATGCAATGCCACAGCGGGCCGACAGGTCGCCGTTCCGGAGGGGATTGCGGGGAGAATTCGTCGGAGCCAGGGCAATCCGGCGAGGTCGCCCAGCTGCTCCAGGTTCACCACCAAGTGGCCGCCGCCATACAGCCAGGTGATGAGCGCATTGACCTGTGGTGCTTTGAGAGTGAGGGCTTTTTCCGAGTCGAGGTAGAGCACTCGCAGCGACTCGAGGATAACCGGATTATCAGGGAAAAGCTCGGGTAACAGCCGTCCGACGGCAGGCTGAGCCTCCGTCTCTATTCCTTCGAACGATGGAAATGATGGCGCCCCGGCGGAGGTTCGAGCGAGAGCTCCGATCGTGAGGCCATTCCATGGCACCCGACGTCGGACGAGTTGGCTGGCCTCGGCCCTTAGGTGGCCATCGGCGTCCTTCAAGCGTCCCTGCCACTCGTGTTGGTAGAGCTCGCTCTTGAACATGGGAATGGTGAAACGCTTCAGGGTTCCGGTGGGAAGCTCGACGGTCATGGAGCGGGACGCGCCGCCACCAAAGTTACCTTCCCCTACTTCAACCGTACCCACGAACGGAGATCCATCGTTCTTCACCTCGAACGTCACGGGAAACCAGCCAAAGTCGGGAACCACATTGTCGAAACCCAGGAACATGTCGAAGCGCAGCAACGGCGACTGGGCCTCGCCGGCATTGGCCTCCATCTCAGAGATTCCCAGGAGTGTGCAGAGCGACAGGAGCCAGATGCCAAGGAATCGTCTCATGGGGAGTCTCCAATTGGAGCGCTCATAGTTTGGACCGGGCGAGGTGGGGATGCTCACGGGCGGGCAAGGCTCTGCCCAGGACGGCGGACTTGTTTGCGCTTTTCGGCTCACCTCGCTGAGTGACGTCATGTTGCGGGGGCGTTATAGAGAGTGGACACCGTGAGGGCAACGGACAAGTAGTGGCGTCCTGGTCGTTCGAATTGAGGGGTGTGATCGGATTGGCGCAGGTCCTCGCGAGAGGCGCGCGATCCACCATGACTGCCCTCGCGCCCGGGAGACTATTCGTAACGAAGTGATTCGATAGGATCCAGGTTCGCCGCTTTTCGGGCGGGGTAGACTCCGAAAATAATCCCCACCCCAGAGCAGATCACCAGCCCCAGGATCACCCAGTCCACCGGGACTACCATGGGAAGGTCCAGCACTCGGGCGGCGATATTTCCTCCCAGCAACCCGAGCACCACTCCCATGAGTCCTCCCAACTCACAGAGCACCACGGCTTCCGTGAGGAATTGAACGAGGATGCTTCGTTTCTTTGCACCGATCGCCCGGCGTATTCCGATCTCGCGCGTGCGCTCGGTCACGGAAACCAGCATGATGTTCATGATTCCGATACCCGCCGCAATGAGCGCGATCGAGCTGATCGCCATCACCCCGACGCGTGCCGCCAAGGTGAAGGATTCAAACTGTCCGATCAGGGAATCATTGGAGAAGATTTCGAAATCATCCTCGGCTCCCGGCTCCACCTTGCGGAAGACTCGCAGGATTCCCCGTACCTGTTCGATGGTGTCATCGAATTGCCGGACATCGCGCGCCTGGATCAGAAGCTCCAAGCTTCTCCACGCGCGGCCGTATCGGTTCAGTCCGGTGGTGAGCGGTATGACTGCAAAGTTGTCCTGGTCGCCTCCGATCAAGGCACCTTTCTTTTCCAACACGCCCACTACTCTATACGGAATACCGTTGAGCTTCACCCTATCGCCGACCGCCGATCCAAAGGGGAAGAGCGTCTTCTCCAGACTGGCCCCTAGCAGGCAGACATCGTGGGCTCCATCCAGATCGCTTTCGTTGAGCGCTCTTCCGTCGCGCACCGACCAGTTACGCGCGGGAAACACTCCGGGCGTGGCTCCAATCAGATCGATATTGGGCGGAGTCTTGTCGAAACGGGACACGGCTTCCCCGCCCCAGAACGTCTCCTGCGCGCCCACGTGCAAGGCGAGAGTCGCGCGTTCTTCCAAGAGTCGAACGTCCGGAAGAGTGATCCGTTTTCGTCGCCCGTATTTCTCCCAGGAGTCAGGGCCGCCGAAACTCATCGCAGGCCATCGTTGAACCTGGAAGGTATTCGCCCCAAGGCTTGCCAACTCACCCTCGATGGTTCGCTGCATCGCCCTCATGGTGGTCATCACGAGAATGATGGAGAATACACCGATCATCACCCCGAGTAGCGTCAGGGCGGAGCGCAGCTTGTGCGCCCTCACGGCATCTAATGCCATCCGCATGCTGTCGAAAAATTCGGCGAGTCCCATGGTTATTCGTTGCGCAATGCGTCGACCGGATTCATGCGTGCGGCGCGCCAGGCGGGGAGGAATCCGGAGATGATCCCGACCACGATGGAAACGGCGATGGCCAACCCCGCTACGCGAAACGACAGGGACACGGGCAGGGACCGAGAGAGAATAAATGACGCGGCCCACGCGATTCCTAATCCCGCCACTCCCGCGAATAGACAGATGGAGGCGGCTTCGGTAAGGAACTGCAAAAGGATGGTACGTCGCTTGGCTCCGATCGCTTTTCGGATTCCGATCTCGCGGGTTCGCTCGGCGACCGAGACAAACATGATGTTCATGATTCCAATGCCGCCCACGAACAGGGAAAGACCGCTGATGAAGAGTCCCACCGCTCCGATCACGCTGGAGACACGTCCGAAGGAGTCGATCATGGTCTGCTGTTGGTTGATGGCGAAATCGTCGTCATCCCCTGGTTTCACGCGACGCAGAATCCGCATGGCTCCGCGCACCTCATCGGTCATCTCGCCTAGTGCCGTGACGCTAGGAGCCTTGATTTGGAGTGTGAACTCCGGATCCCAATCAAACTTCTCCGTGAAGAGCTTCGCAGGGATGATGATTTGGTTGTCGAGGCTGAATCGGCCGAGAAAGCTCCCTCTCTTCTCCATAATGCCCACCACCTCGAAGGCCTGTCCGGCGAGGCGCACTCGAGTGCCGAGCGGCGACTCATGCACATACAGATTGCTAGCCACCTGGGATCCAATGACGCACACCGGCCTTCCGCCTTCCGCCTCGCTGGTCGAGAGGAAGCGGCCTTCCGCGATGGAAATTCCGGAGGTGATTTGAAATTGATCCGTGGTGCCGATGATGGTGACACCGCTTGCGCTGCGATTCTTGTAGCTGACTCCGAGTCGCGTTTCGGTCATCGGAGCGACTGCCGCCGCCTGGGTCAGCTTCTTTTCCAAGGAGCGAGCCAGCGTGAGATCGATCGGCCTGCGGGTCCTGAGCTTCAGCCATTCGAGATAGGAATTGTTGCTCCAGGGCGTTCGCTGCACGTAGAGGGTGTCGGCACCCAGGGTGGAAATACTGTTACGGAAAGCGTTGTTCAAACCCTCAATCGACATCCCCATCAGGGTCACGGTGACGATGCCCACGATGATGCCCAGCGCCGTGAGAATGGAGCGCAGCCGATTTGCCCGGAGGGAAGACCAGGCGATCTTGCAGCACTCGATGAGCTCAAAGGTCCAGCGCATGGTGGAGGGATTCTGATTAGCGCGCTGCGGGGGCGGGATTGGACTCATCGCTGGCGATGAGTCCGTCGCGAATCCGAACGATGCGCTGGGCATTCCGTGCGACTTCCTCCTCGTGGGTGACGAGGATGATGGTGTTGCCTGATTTCCAGAGCGTCCTGAAGACCGTCATGATCTCCTCACCTGTGCGGGAGTCGAGATTCCCGGTCGGCTCGTCCGCCAGGATGATGGACGGCTGCGTGACCAGAGCGCGGGCGATTGCCACCCGTTGGCGCTGGCCGCCCGAGAGCTCGTTCGGCTTATGATGCATCCGATCGGCCAAGCTGACCAGCGCGAGGGCCGCCTTCGCTCGTTCGCGTCGCACGTCTGAGGCCACGCCGGCATAGACCAGCGGGAGCTCGACATTCCTGAGCGCGTCGGAGCGGGGGAGCAGGTTGAAGGTCTGAAATACGAATCCGATTTCGCGGTTGCGGATTTCGGCGAGCTGGTTGTCGTCCATCTCGCTCACTCGATGCCCATTCAGCTCATAGTTTCCTTCGGTGGGGCTGTCGAGGCAACCGATCAGGTTCATCAGCGTCGACTTGCCCGAGCCGGACGGACCCATGATTGCGAGATACTCCCCGCGCTGGATTTCCAGCGAGATCTCACGGAGTGCGTGAATGATTTCCGTGCCGATCTGGTAGCGGCGGGCCAGCTTCTCAACGCGGATCAGAGCGCTCATCCGCTTATTTTGCCGCGCTGGCTTCAGCGGGCGTGCTGTTGGTGGAACTTAGCTTGACCTTCGCGCCGTCCTTCAGATCACGGCTGATGGCCCGGTAGCCTCCGCTGATCACCTCTTGAGATTCCTTCAGCCCGTCGGTGATCTCCACATAGGTGTCGTCGCTGATGCCGCGTTTGACCGGCACGGCCTTCACCGTCGTGCCATCGAAGGCGAACACGACTTCCACCGGTTTGTTCCCGTCTTTCTTTTTGTCCGATGCGTTGGAGGACAAGACCGAGCGGGTCTCCGTGGATGCAGACGCCGCAGAGGTGTTGGTACCCCCGCCTGCTCCGTTGCCGAGCAGGCGTGTCGTCACGCTCTGGATGGGTACCGTCAGCACATGGGTTCGATAACGAGTTTCGATCTCCGCTGTGACGGACATCCCGGGACGGAATGCTTCCTTATTCTGGACGCGAATGCGGACTTCGAATCGGGTGGCGTCCTGCTGGGAAGATCCACCCCCGCCGCCTCCGGAGGAATTGAGGGAAGAGGAATTCTTTGAGGAATTAGCCACGTCGGTCACGCGGCCGCTGAACTTCTGCTCATGGAATGCGTCGACCTCAAGGCGCGCTTTTAGCCCGACGCTCATCAGAACGACGTCCATCTCCCCGACCTCCACCCGGGCTTCCATCTCGGCGGGGTCCGCCACCACCATCACCTCGGTGCCCGTCATCATGGCCGTCCCGACGACGCGTTCTCCGAGTTGGGAGTTGAGTTTGCTGACCACCCCCGTGATGGGCGACACGATGGTTGTCTTGGCGAGTTCCTCGTCCGCCCGGGAGAGAGCGGCATTGGCCACTTCCACCTGATGCTTTGAGGCGTCGAGCGACGCCTCAGCGACTTCCAGAGAGGTACGGAACTCTTGAAAACTCGACTCTGAAATCAACTTGTCCTGGAACAGCTCCTGGTTCCGTTTGAATTCGAAACCCGCCTTCTGGAAGCTGGCTCGAGCCTGCACTTGGCCGGCTAAGGCGGACTTGTAGCTCGCCTCAGCGGAGCGACGACTGGCCTGGTAGGAATCCGGCTTGATGCGAAGCAGCAGGTCGCCCTTCTTGACCGTCTGACCTTCCTTGACCGGGAGTTCAATAATTTCACCGCTCACCTCCGGGCTGATCTTCACCTGAACGACGGGTTGGATCCGTCCATTTGCCACTATGACCTCGGTGAGATCGCGGGGTATCACTTTGGCGGTCTGAACCTCGATCGGTTTGTCCAGCTTCACATATCGATAGTAACCGTAACCGCCCCCTCCGAGCAGGATCGGAAGAATCATCCAAAGCCATCGGGCTTTGGACCGGCGTTTGATCAAAGAAGTGCTCAAAGTTGAAAAATAAGACACTCGTGGTGCTAATTTGTTTCATCAAACTCTGAGAACACCCTCATAAGCGAGTCCCGACTTTGCCCAGCAGCCTGTCGGACTTATCCCCACCGGACGAGAGTCCGGCTGTGGAGCTTGTTTGCGCTGAGCTATCACTTAGGAATCGCCGCGACAGGGCTAGGCGCTAATTGGGATGTGACTAAAAGTAGGTGAGAATGGAGTCTCGCAGATTCGAAGAGATGGGGCGGGGGACGTGCCACGCGCTCAGGCAGCCTGCGGTTCTAAGCTCCGGCTTTTTTGCGGCTTTTTGCGGCTAAATCCGGCCCTGCCCGTTTCCGATTCGAGGAGGAGCTTTTACCGCGGATGGGAGAGGGAACTTGTTCCGAGAACCTACGGCTGTCGGGTCATCGCGGCAGTTGACGTTGGCGGCGCTCTCACGGAGACGCCGCTAACCATTCAGGCTTTCGCCAAGGATCCACATCTCACTCACTTTTAATTGCACCCGTCTGATTGAGGGATTCGCCGGGCGGCGGGGGCCAGTCCATTCGTTCGCCCGCTTTCAGGACGCGGAATCCCTGGCCCAGCTGACCACAGGTTCTGATGAAGGATTCGGGTGAGGCGGTGTTAAACTCGAACAACTCGTAGTGGCAGGGAACCGCACACTTCGCGCCGATCGCATGAGCCAACGTCGCAGCTTGAGGACCATCCAGATTACCCGATACCCGCCGCTCGGGCCGATCGCCATTAATGGGCAAGAACGCGATATCAATGGCCCAACGTCGGAGCCACTCCTCCATCCCCTGGAAATGAAGCGTGTCTCCAGAGTGATAAAGTCGCCAAGGCCCTGCCTCGATGACATAACCCATGAATTTATGTCGACCCTGTTCATCGGTTTCGAGGGTGTTGTGAGCTGCAGGAATTCCATGCAATCGGAAACCCGCCACCTCGGTGGTTGCGCCGGCTGTGAGACCGCGAGCCCATTCGACAGGCGTGCCGAGCCGCTCCGCAACGAACCATCGGTTGGCTTCTGGGATCACTAGCGCCAATCCGGGATTGACTTGTCGAAGCGAGAGCAGCGTCTCGCGGTCGAGATGGTCGGTGTGGTTGTGGCTTGAGGTCACCAGGTCGATCATATCCAGCTGTTGGGGAGCGACCACTCGCTGCGTCATCCGCACATGGGGCTTGTCGGTGGTGGCGTACTTCAGTGTGAGCGAATCGGAGAGGTAGGGGTCCAAGAGGAGATGCCGGCCCTGCCACTGGACCAGAAACCCACTTTGCCCCAGCCACCAGATCCGAAGTTCCGACGAATCCCTTGGAGGCGTTCGAATCTCGTTTCGCAGGGCGTCATCGGCGAGCAGGGGCTTGATCACGTGAGGTGTGTAGCCGACACCGCGAGCTCACTCAAGCGGGCAATCGAGGTGAGTGTGGATGGACCCGAGCTTGATGCGCTTGATCCTGGCCGATACCGTGATTGTCATGACGCCGCTGTTCTACGATACCCATGCGCATTTGGATTACGCGGAGTTTGCAGCCGAGTTGCCCGACATTCTGGCGCGTGCGCGCGAGGCGGGAATCTCGAGAATGATTTCCATCGGCACGGACCTCGAAAGCAGTCGTCGTGCGATCGCTCTCGCAGAAAAACATCCGGAAATTTATGCGGTGGTGGGATGGCATCCGACCCATGCGATGGAGGCACCCGACGATGTGAGACCGGCGCTGCGAGAGTGGGTGAAACATCCCCGAGTGGTCGCTATTGGGGAGACCGGACTCGATTATTTTCGCCTTCCGAGTCAGCAGTCGGGCGGGACGCCGGAGGAGGACGATCGATACCGTCGGAAGCAGGCCCAGGTGTTTGAGCAGCAGTTGGAGTTGGCTGTGGAGTCGGGATTGAACGTAGTGATTCATCAGCGATCGGCCTGGGAGGACACGATGGACTGGATGGCCCGGTATGCGGGGCGAGTTCGTGGCGTCTTCCATTGTTTCGGTGAGAACGAGCAGGCGATGCGACGGGTGATGGAGTTGGGCGGGTTGGTAAGCTTCACCGGGATTTTAACCTTTAAAAACGGTCAAATCGTGCGGGAAACCCTCGCCGCGACGCCGATCGATGGCTTCATGCTGGAGACCGACTGTCCCTACCTTGCGCCCATACCTTATCGCGGGAAGCGATGCGAGCCAGCCTATGTCAAAGAGACCGCCCTGGTCGCTGCCCAGGTGCGTGGAATCTCGATGGAAGAATTGGGTCGAGCCACGTGCGCGACCGCGGAGACGTTCTTCAGAATGTGAGACTTAGCCGGTCGTCGCACTCTCTCCATTGCACTTGCCCGAGAACACCGCCCCGGATTTCCGCTGGCTCCGGCGGAGACTCCCCGCGTTTTATCTCGTTCTGGGCGCGCATGGCCCCAAGGAATTGACCACCCTCTTCCGTAGCGTCGTCCGCATCGGACGATCCGTGCGGGGGGATGGGCCGGTATCGGCCCACTAAAGAACCGCAGGCTGCGTGAGCCTGTAAGCTGCGAGGGTGCATGACAAAAAAGTGACCTCAAACAGGCGCGCCCGGCGGCACGCCTGTTTTTGGTTGCTGAATTGTATCATATCGGATACAAGT
>JAYTTC010000060.1:0-2740 GCA_043745255.1 Verrucomicrobiales bacterium | reverse complement strand
TTTTTTTCGTGCCTATCGACTCCGCTGGTCACGGCGGCTTTGACTTTGTTGGTTAGCTCCCGCTCTGAGGCGCAGACCTACGGAGTCGCTCAGGAATTGTTCAACGGCCTCAGCACAACCGATCTGACCTACGATGCCGGGGCGAGCTTCGTGGCACGCGTCCCCGACGTAACCAAGATCATCGCCGGTTTTACCACAACCACCTTGGGAAATGGTTTTGGGCAGCGTTTGCGCGCCTTCGCTATTCCTCCGCTGACCGGACCCTATATTTTCGCCATCGCTTCGGATGATTGGTCGGATTTGTATCTCAGCACGGACGAGACACCCGGCAATCGGGTGAGAATCGCCAACGTGAATGGCGCGACCGGGCCCAAGGTGTTCGATGTAGAACCCAATCAGATTTCGACGCCTGTTCTCCTGAGTGCGGGTCGGCGTTACTACATCGAAGTGATCCATCGGGACGGAAGCGGAGCGGACAATGTGGATGTGCGCTGGCAGTTACCGGATGACTCCATCGAGTTGCCTCTCACTTCAAAGCCCGGGTCGGGAAGGGCAGAGCGCCTGATCGCATTTCGAACGAATACCATCATTGCCCCGGTCATCCTCAAGCAACCCACCAACGCCAGCGTGCTGGCAGGGCGTTCCGTCTCGTTTTCGCTCCTGGCTACCAATGCTTCGCCGCTCACCTATCAATGGCGTGAGAACGGGGTGGATATTCCTGGCGAGACTCGGTCCCTGCTGGTGTTGGATCGCGTGCTCGCTGCCTCCAATGGCAAGTCCTACGACTGCGTGGTGCTGAACGAAGCAGGGTCGACTCCAAGCGGTGCCGCAACTCTCACCCTCACGGCGGATACCGTGGCTCCCTTCGTCACCGGAGTGGCGGCCATCGGGAGCAGTGGTATTCTGGTGACGTTTTCGGAAGCGGTGATCGCTCCCTCTGCCACGATCGCAGAAAACTATAAAATTGCGGGCGTGATCGTCACCGGAGCCGCCTTGGCAGCGAATCCGACTCAGGTGATTCTTCAGACCGGTCCTTTGACCTTGGGTCAAAGCTACTCCCTCACCGTCGCTGGAGTTCAGGATCTCAGCGGATTGCCGATCGTCTCCGGCTCCTCCTTTTCTTTCTTCGCTGCGGCACGATACACCTCCTCGGTGGGTGCCACGAACTCGCTGGGCACGGTTACTTCCGCAGGGAACGGCTACGACTTCACTGCCGGTGGACGAGAGATCGGAGCCCGCAGCGACCAGTTCGTCTATCAGTGGTCGCTTGCCCGTGGCAATTTCGATGTTCAGGTGCGGGTCGAGGCGCTCGGGGCCAGCGACGTCTTCGCCAAAGCGGGCTTGATGGCGCGGGACGATCTCGGCAGCAGCAACCGATTCGCAGCTGTGTTTGCCACCCCCTCTTTGAGCGGTGTCTTGTTCCAGTCGCGCTCGGTGGCCGCAAAGGATGCCGCGACCAGTGGTAACTACCCGATCAACTACCCCAGCACCTGGGTCCGATTGCAACGGGAGGGAAGTGCCTTCCGCGGCTACGCAAGCTCCGACGCGCAGAACTGGACGCTGATGGGCACCGCAACCATTGCCATGCCGGAGTTCGTCTATCTGGGGCTCGCCGCCACCAGTCGAAATACCAACGGCGTGACTACGGTGGCCAAGTTCCGCGACTACGCAGATGCTACCGGACAGCCGATAGGGCATCCCTCTCGACCCGATCGCGAGCCTCCCGGTCCCAGCAGCCGACGCAGTGGGCTTTCCATTTCGGAGATCATGTATCACCCGCGAGAAGACAAGCCTCTGGAGTTCGTGGAGATCTTTAACGCCCAGCCCTACTTCGAAGACATCAGCGGTTATTCGCTCGCCGGCGACATCCAATTTACTTTCCCAAACAATACCCTGATTCCTGCGGGCGGATTTCTGGTGGTGGCGAAGTCGCCTGAGCAAGTGCAGCTGGCCTATGGTATCACCGGAGTTTTTGGTCCTTACTCCAATAACATTCCAAACTCCAGAGGAACCATTCGGTTGAGGAACGAGAACGGCGGTATTTTCCAGGAGGTGAGTTACGAGGGCGATGCGCCGTGGCCTGTCGCTGCTGACGGATCGGGCCATTCCCTGGTTCTCGCCCGGCCGTCGTATGGAGAGGGAAATGTGAAGGCGTGGTCGGCTAGCGATGTGATAGGAGGATCTCCTGGAAGTTTTGACGGTGTGGGGCCGGAGCCGTTGCGCGGCGTAGTCATCAACGAGTTTCTAGCGAACCCGGGGGTGGGTCAGACCGAGTTTCTCGAGCTCTACAATCACAACCCCCAGCCCGTCGATGTCTCCGGTGCTTGGCTCAGTGACAGCCCTTTGACCAATAAATTCAGGATTCCTGAAGGAACCATTCTCCCGGCTCATGGGTTTGTTTCCTTCAGCGGCATCGAGTTTGGTTTCGGTCTGAGTTCACTCGGAGAGACGGTTTATTTGGTGAATCCAAGCCGGACGCGGGTCATCGATGTCGTTCGCTACCCAGGAGCCGCCCTCGGAGTCTCGCAGGGCCGATTCCCCGATGGAGCCGATTCGCCGCAGGAGCTGAAGTCCTCCACGCCCGCTGCCGCCAATGCCGGACCGCTCATCCGTGACGTGGTGATCAATGAGATCATGTATGCGCCCATCACCGGCGACAACGATGACGAATTCATCGAGCTCTACAACAAGGGCGCTGCTTCGGTGAGCCTGGCAGGATGGAAGCTCGCCAACGCGGTCA
>JAYTTC010000059.1:0-2743 GCA_043745255.1 Verrucomicrobiales bacterium | reverse complement strand
ATGCGCTCGGCGCCCCTCATCCCTCTGGCCATCGCAAACCCAAGGGATGTCGCCCCAGATCACGCCCGAAATGAGCTAAACTGTTACTGCTGCCGTTGTCGTTGAACTGGGTCGGCTCCATTTTCATCTTAAATGGCTGACCGTTCTCGCGAGTTAGCCGCGGCTTCGGATCGAAGGTATCGACCTGAGAAGGACCCCCGTCCATATAGAGAAAAATCACGCTCTGCGCCTTCGGGGGAAAGTGCGGAGATTTGGGAGCCAGCGCGCCAGCCTTGCCGGATGAGGATGGGGAAAGCACCGATCCGAACGCCCGTTCACTCATCAGCGAAGTCAGCGCGAGTGCGCCAAATCCGTTCGCGCATCGAGTGAGCATCTCCCTCCGGGTCAACGGGGCCGTATGATAGTGTCCGCAGGAGTGCATGAATTATAAGGCAGGGGTTGCGGTTTAAATGTGTCAGTAAACAAAAACGAACTCTTTCACGTTGAAAAGCACATGACAAAGCTCCGCGAAGGCCTCTTCGCGGGACACATCGGCCGGATCGGACAGAAAGTGGAGCGCTGAATCCCGCTCCTCCGCGTTCGGCAGTCGGGCAAACGCTCTCTCATAGAGTTCGTCAATGCGCTGCGTGTCGGACGAGGCAGCAGTGGAAAGACAGCGCTTCGCCCAGGACGCCGCCTGCCCTTGGACAAAAGGATCGTTCATTAAAGTGAGCCCCTGCGCCGGCACGTTGGATTTGCTTCGACGCCCGACGGTCGTCGCCGGGATGGGAAAATCGAAAGCCAGCATCATCGGGGATAGAAAATTGCGCCTTACTTCCAGATAGAGACTGCGTCGGCCGTCTCCATCGAGCGGCCCACTCTTCCCCGGTCGACCGCGTCCTTCCATGAATTGAGTGAGATGGATGGGCACTGGAGGGCCGTAGAGGTGGGTCCGGAGTTGGCCCGAGACGAATAGCATCGAATCGCGGATGGCTTCTCCCTCGAGTCGGCGAACCTCAGCCCGGTGCCATAACCTATTTCCCACATCCCTCTGGTCGCTGAGGGGATCCTTCGACTGACTCGACATCTGATAAGTGCGAGAGAGGAGGATTTCTCGCAATAACTTTTTGTTCGACCAGCCCTTCTCGATCAGACGACCGGCCAGGTAGTCAAGAAGCTCGGGATGGGATGGACTCTCCCCGAGCACTCCGAAATTATCCACGGTGGCCACCAATCCCCGGCCCATCAGATGGTGCCAAAGATAATTGGCCTGGACGCGAGCGGTCATCGGATTGGCTGGATCCACCATTTGACGAGCCAGTTCGAGTCGCCCGGAGTTGCTGGCTGAACCGATGGAGCGTCCACCAGAAAGGGCGGTTAGATAGTGTCGAGTGACTGCCCCCTCAGCGTTGCGGTGACTGCCCCGACGAAACAGATTTTCATCCAACCCATTGCCATCCGCGGCGGAAGCGATGAGAACAGCCGCTGGAATCATTCTCTCAGCAGCGCGACATCGCTCCCAGGCCTCGGTCAGGGCGAGGGACGTTTCCATCTGGAGGGAAGGCAGCACTTGATTGATGATCCAGCCCTGCTCCGGGGTCAGCGTTCCCGCGCTCCAGGACTTGAGCGCCGCGACGGTCTCGCGTTGGAAAATGGACCGCGGTGCGCCGGGGACGGGAGGGGTTGCGGATTCGGAGACGAGGATTCGATCGATTGCTGCAAAACCGTCCGCTGCGTAGCCGCTCTCGTTCCGCTGTTCGTCCGCCGGGTCCCAGGCCGTCGTATCAACGACGGCCACGTAAGCGCGATGTCCCTTCCAGGTCTCAAGATCAAACACCAGCCAGCGAGGTTCATCCGAATCGAGGATTCGCTTGAGGCCGCCGTAAATCGGGCTGCGGATGAGTGTGAAATTGTCGACGACAACGCGAAGTCGCGACTCGTGACCCCACGCTCTGACCAGGAGATATCGGTTGGTAATGGTGAAGGTCGGCGATTGAAACTCTCCCTGGAGCGCTCTCGAGATTCTTGCGCTGTGATAGGCATTGGGCGGAATGATCGAGCGCACGGGCAGCGAGTTGCTGCTGCCGAGCAGGAAGTCGCCTTCTTTCCATTCCCAAGCAGGTCCGCGCGCGAGCCAATTTTGAAGATTGCCGAACTGGGTTACCGGGTTGGCCTGCGTGTCGAAGATCTCTGCGGCAGCCGTGATGAGCACCTCGTTGGTGGAGGCCATTATGGCCTTCTCAAGCGCGCCTGCAGCCAACCGACGCAGGTCAGCTTTGAGAGCGGCGAGAACTCGGGCGCGGGGTTCGATCTCGGCGGCGTTGAGAACACGCTGAACGTATCGCGAGCTGCTGAGCACTCCGTAGAGCGCGTAGTAATCCGCCGTGCTGATGGCGTCGAACTTATGATCGTGACAACGGGCGCAGGCCACGGTCAGGCCTTGGAAGGATTTGGTCAGGACATCGATCTCGTTTTCCATCTGATCCGACTCCGACTGCTTCACGTCCACCGGCGAGTGGGATTGCTGCCCGAGAAAGTAGAACGCGGTGGCGGTGGTGGACTCGTTTATCCCTGGCTCGATCGATCGGGGATTGGGGAGGAGATCCCCGGCCACATGCTCCATCAAAAATTGGTCAAACGGCAGATCTTGGTTGAGAGCGCGGATGATATAGTCGCGATAGCGCCAGGCACCGAGGATGGCGTAGTCGAACTCATGACCGAGGGTTTCCGCATACCGCACGCGATCCAACCAATGCCGGG
This sequence comes from Verrucomicrobiales bacterium, assembly GCA_043745255.1. GTDB lineage: Bacteria > Verrucomicrobiota > Verrucomicrobiia > Limisphaerales > UBA11320 > UBA11320. The sequence continues at coordinate 4 of JAYTTC010000059.1, read as the reverse complement.
CCCA